>JBGVQR010000062.1:0-38956 GCA_045127605.1 Candidatus Limimorpha sp.
AGAACGGCTGTTTTACATCCGACGTTGCTCTAAAGAGTTCTGGAATGTCGAAACGACCAAGTTTCATCTAAAAGAAGACCTTTATCATAAAGAAGGTAGCATACAACAGACTAACTTTGATAAAACATTAGAAGAGCCTGATTTTAAACAACGTGCTTTGGAATCGTTCAAAGAGGAATATCATCTTGATTTTATCAATAATGATGATATGAACGAAAGGATTATCGAACAAAAAGTCGTACAGAATATCAAGAAGTTCATAATGGCATTCGGTCCGGAATTTTCTTTTATGGGAAATCAATATCGCTTGGAAATATCTGGTCAGGAATTCTTTATCGACTTGTTATTCTTCTCTCGTCGTCTTAAATGTCTTGTCGCTTTTGAATTGAAACGCGGCGAGTTCAAACCAGAATATACTGGAAAAATGAATTTTTATCTTGCTGCGTTAGATAAATATGTAAAGTTACCTGACGAGAATCCTTCAATTGGTATCATCTTGTGTAAAAGCAAAAACGAAGAAATTGTAGAACTGTCTTTTTCAGACACTTCAAAACCAATGGGTGTTTCAACATATAGAACTTCTCAGGAACTACCTGAACATTTCAGGAAGGCGTTGCCAAATATTGAGGATTTGAAAAGATTGTTATAATAACATTTTGATATTATTATAAACAATATCGGATTTCAGGATTTAAGGAACTGAGGATCTAAGGAATTGAGGAACTGAGGATTTGAGGAACTATGGATTTGAGGGAATTAAAATTCACTCCTAACTCCTCATTCCTAACTCCTAACTGAAAAAAACTTGTAGTCTTGTAGTCTTGTTGACTTTAAAAAAAAACCTATCGCAGAGACGCAGAGAACGCAGAGGAATTGCCTTCGACAGGCTCAGGCACCGTGCACAAAGTCTGTTGACATAAAAGTTTAATTTATAATAAGGTGTCTTTCGTATGATAATATTTTGTACTTTTGAGGGTTAAATAAAAATTGAATTTAAATTTGATAATTATGGATACAAGAATCATTGAAGAAAAGTTTAAGTCATTATTTGGCAATGATTATATGGTTTATACCTCCCCTGGCCGCGTCAACCTCATCGGCGAACACACTGATTATAACGGCGGTTTCGTTTTCCCTGGCGCAATCGACAAAGGTATCTACGCAGTCATCAATCCTAACGGCACTGATAAAGTACGCGCTTATTCTTTGGATTACAGCCAACAAACAGAGTTCGGCATGAACGAAGAGGACGCTCCTCAAGAGTCATGGGCTCGTTATATCTTCGGCGTATGCCGCGAGATGAAGAAACGTGGCTTCGAACCTAAAGGCTTCGACACCGTATTCGTCGGCGACGTGCCTCTCGGCGCAGGCATGTCATCATCAGCTGCCTTGGAATCTACATTTGCCAATGCCTTGAATGAAATCTTCAACCTCAATATCGACCGCTTCGAACTCGCAAGAATCGGTCAGTCAACAGAACATAACTACTGCGGAGTGAAATGTGGCATCATGGACCAATTCGCTTCTGTCTTCGGAAAGAAAGGTCATCTCATGCGTCTCAACTGCGCTACCATGGAGTTCGAGTATTTCCCATTCAACCCAGAGGGTTATAAAGTGGTTCTCCTCGACACTGTCGTAAAACACGAACTCGCTTCTTCAGCATATAACAAACGCCGCGAGTCATGCGAAAACGCCTGCGCTCACATCAAGGCTAATCATCCTGAAGTGAATTTCTTGAGCGACGCTACAATGGCAATGCTCGACGAGGTGAAAGCAGAAATCTCTGAAGAGGATTACATGCGCGCTGTCTATGTCATCGGCGAGAAACAACGCGTCCTCGACGTATGCGCCGCTTTGGAAAAAGGCGACTACGAGACTGTAGGCGACAGAATGTTCGGCACTCACTACGGCATGAGCAAGGAATATGAAGTAAGCTGCGAAGAACTCGACTTCTTGAACGACATCGCTAAACAATGCGGCGTGACAGGCTCTCGCGTCATGGGCGGCGGCTTCGGCGGTTGTACAATCAACCTCGTGAAAGAGGATTTATACGACAACTTCATCGCTACAGCTAAGAAAGAATACTTCGCAAAATACAACCGCGAACCTAAGGTTTATGATGTAGTCATTTCTGACGGAGCGAGACGTATTAAGTAAATTGAAAATTGAAAGTTGAAAATTGAAAATTTGTAGAGACGCGTCGACGACACCGATGAAAATAAACAAGATGTCGTTGACACGTCTGAAATAAAGGATTAACAATCTGGGCAAAGACCGTTGACCGTTGTCTGTTGTCCGTTGACAAAAAAAAATAAAGAAAATGAAACCAACATTATTAGTATTAGCAGCGGGAATGGGTTCTCGTTACGGCGCATTGAAACAAATGGACGGCGTTGGTCCTAACAACGAGGCTATCTTGGATTATTCAATCTATGACGCAAAAAGAGCTGGCTTTGGCAAGGTCGTCTTCGTGATTCGCAGAGACTTCGCTGAGGCTTTTGAAAAGGTAAACAACACAGAACGCTTCGGCATTCCTGTAGAATATGTATATCAAAGTATTGACGCTCTTCCTGAAGGCTACTCAGTACCAGAAGGCAGAGAGAAACCTTGGGGCACTTGCCACGCTGTTCTCATGGCAGCCGACACAATCAAAGAGCCTTTCGCAGTCATCAACGCTGACGACTTCTACGGCAAAGAGGCTTACGAAGTGATGGCAAAATATCTCACCGAATGCGAAGGCAAAAGAGGCGCTTACAGCATGGTGGCTTATAAATTGAGAAACACATTATCAGAATTCGGAACCGTTTCAAGAGGCGTCTGCACTCAAGACGAAAACAATTACCTCCAAACTATAGTCGAAAGAACTTCTATCGCTAAGACTGAAGACGGCGCGGCATTCACAGATGAAGAAGGCTCTCACCCACTCGACTTAGACACTTTGGTGTCAATGAATTTCTTCGGTTTCACTCCTGACTTCTTCGAACACTCAAAAGAAGGTTTCAAGAAATTCTTGGAAGGTCCAGCACAAACCAATATCAAGGCTGAGTTCTTCATCCCTTTGATGGTCAACAACCTCATCAACAGCGACGAAGCTAAGTTGAGAGTCTTGTCAAGCGACGCTGCTTGGTTTGGCGTGACATATAAAGAAGACAAACCAGATGTAGTGGCAAAAGTACAGTCACTCATCGACAGAGGCGTTTATCCTAATCAGCTTTGGAAATAATCTTGTTTAAGGCTTAAGGTTTAATGCTTAATTTAAGGTTGAATGGATTTATAAACTATAAAACTTAAAACTCTCAACTTTAAAACTACTTTAAACCTTAAACTTTAAACTTTAAACTAAATAATCATGAACATCGAAAGAATAGAACATGGAACATTAGAAGATGGCGGTGCTATCTATGTTTACAAACTCACTAACGCTAATGGCGCGAGTGTGACTTTATGTAACATCGGCGCGGGCATCGTTTCTATCGTGGTTCCAGATAAAGACGGCAAGATGACTGATGTCGTTCTTGGTTATAAAGACCTCGCTTCATATATCGGCGACGGTCCTTGCGCTGGCAAGGTTCCAGGTCGTTTCTCAAACAGAATCTGTGAAGGCAAGTTCAGCATCGACGGCAAAGAGTTTCAGTTAGTCCTTAACACCGGTGAAGGAAAGCATCATCTCCATGGTGGCAACGACGGCTTCGCTAACCAGCTCTGGTGCGGAGAAGTCAATGAAGATGGCAATGTTGAATTCACTTATTTCTCAGAAGACGGCGAATGCGGTTATCCAGGCGAACTCATCGCTAAAGCAGAATATCACTGGAGCGATGACAACGAACTCACTCTTACATTAAAAGCAGAAAGCAGCGAGCCTACAGTCGTCAACCTTACCAACCACGTTTATTTCAACTTGAAAGGCGAAGGCAACGGCAATATCTTAGACCATAATCTGAAACTTTACGCAAGCAACTATCTCTCTGCAACAGAAGAATTGATTACAACCGGCGAAATCGCTACAGTGAAAGACACTCCAATGGATTTCACCGAAGGCAAACTCATCGGCCGTGACATCAAAGCCGACTTCCCTGCTTTGGTAAATGGCAAGGGTTACGACAGCTGCTGGGCTATCGACAATTATAATAAAGGTGTGATGAATCCTGCCGCTACATTAAGCAGCGAGGCTTCAGGCATCAAAGTCGATATCATGACAACACAGCCAGGCGTTCAGATTTATACCGGCAACTGGTTGAGCGGCTGCCCAGAAGGAAAATGCGGCAAGTCATACGAAGACTATGAAGGCGTTGCTCTTGAATGTCAAGCATTCCCTGACGCTCCAAACAAAGCTAACTTCCCTAACGCAGTATTACGTCCAGGAGAAGAATATAAAGAAGTAATTAAATTTAAGTTTTCAACATTATAAAAAAATTAAAGAAATGGAAAAGAAACAAGGTAACTTTTTAGTAATCCTCGTGATGATTCTTTTGTTCGGTATGATTTCATTCGTAACAAACTTAGCATCACCGATGGGCGACATTTTGAAAAATCAGTTCAGCGTTGCTAACTGGATGGGTACATTAGGTGTTTTGGCTAACTTTATTGCTTACGCAGTGATGGGTATCCCTGCAGGTAATATGTTACAAAAACTCGGTTACAAGAAAACAGCTTTAGCTGCTGTAGCAGTCGGTTTCATCGGCGTTGGTATTCAGACAATCTCTGGCCTCATCGACAGCAGCACTGCATTCGGAATCTACCTCCTCGGTGCTTTCATCGCTGGTTTCTCAATGTGTATGTTGAACATCGTTGTTAACCCAATGTTGAACAAACTCGGCGGCGGCGGTAACAGAGGTAACCAACTCGTACAAGTCGGTGGTTCATTCAACTCATTGATGGGTACAGCATGTATCTTCTTGACAGGTGTTTTCGTTCCTAGCATCGTTGACGCTAAAATCAGCCAAGTATTCCCATTGATGTTCATCGCATTAGGAATCTTCGCTTTAGCATTCATCGTCATCTCTTTGACTAAGATTCCTGAAAACCCAGTTCAAGCAGTTGCTAAAGGTGAGAAATCACAATACGGACCAATGTCATTCCGTCACTTCGTATTTGGCGCTATTGCTATCTTCATCTATGTTGGTGTTGAAGTTGGTATTCCAAACGTATTGCAAAAATGGTTACAAAACGGCGGTTTGAATGTTGCTACAGGCGCTGAAGCTATCGCTGGTACAGTAACAGCAACATACTGGTTCTTAATGCTCGTCGGTCGTTTATTAGGTGCAGCTGTTGGAGCTAAGGTTTCAGCAAAAGCAATGTTGACAACAGTATCAGGTATAGGCTTACTCTTCGTTGTTTTGGCAATCTTCTTAAACCCATCAACAGTTGTTGGTCTTCCAGTATTCAAAGGCACAGAAGGCTTTGGCATCGCACAAGTTCCAGTCAACGCAGCATTGTTAGTATTATGCGGTCTCTGCACATCAGTCATGTGGGGTGGCATCTTCAACTTAGCTGTTGAAGGTCTCGGCAAATACACAGAAAGAGCTTCTGGTATCTTCATGGCATTGGTTTGCGGCGGTGGTATCTTGCCATTCGTACAAAACCTCGTCGTTGACTTGAGCGGCAACTACTTAGTAAGCTACTGGGTTGTTGCAGCAGGTCTCGCATTCTTGTTGTTCTACGCTTTAGTAGGATCAAAGAATGTAAACAAAGACATTCCTGTAGAATGATTTAAAAATTGAAAATCTGAGAAACTGAGAAATTGAGAAAAGTAGAGACGCGACAATTACACCTAATATAAATAAACAAGAATGTGATTGACACGTCTCGCAAATAATAAAATTGGAGGGGACTTTTTCCTCTCCTTTTTTGTTTTTTACCCAAACATTACAAAAATTGTGTCTGAAAAATCCTTAATTAGTTTCAGTGACTTTCCCTTTGTAATATAGATTAAACGGCATAAAGGTGTAATAATCCAAAGCGGCGTTTCCTGATGCTGCTATCGTATAAACGTCACCTGATGATGAGATACTTAGATCTCCCGTGAGAAGATATTCCACTCCCGACCAAATCATCGTTATCTCTCCACTATAGTCGCCGTTGAGTGTAAGCGGCATGTTTCCTGTCGGGATACTTTGCTTGTTGTCTAATTCCAAAATAAGCTGCATCGCATTGGTGTTGACAATAATGTAAGTATCGTCGTTTTCGATTTTATTGTAAACAGACGTAATCGGGGAAATAGCGTTACCTAAGGTGATGACATTATCAGGTATGATAACTTCTTCGTAGTCATCGTCATTACAACTTGTGAAAATCAAAGGTAATGACAGGACAAATAATCCAAATAATAAAAGAGTCTTTTTCATAGCATTTGTTTTTTTAATTTCGATTGAAAAACAAAGCAATGAAATAAATGTTGGCAACAAATTGTTAAAACTTCTTTGTTATTTTATGTCAATAGTCAACGGACAACAGTCAGCAGACTTTTCGGATTCAAATTATCGGTTTATAAAAAGTGTCTGTTATTTTTTTACCAAATCAGCCCCTTTTTGTAAAACAAATTGAGTTTTATTTCGTAACTTTGTAAACCATATCGCAATATACGCTAACAACATAATCTTATGAAAAACGGGTATTTGGATTTCGACGAATATATCAGGCAGGGCGAGCCGCAGCAGAAGGAACGTGCTGAAGTTTTCGCAATCAAATATCTTAGGTCTCAGTGCTTTCAAGTAAACAATGAATTATTTGAACAGCATTCTTGGTATTTCCGAAATGCTCTAGTTCGCGCTAATTATCGAAATTTGTCGAAAGGTATCAGCTATGAACCATTATTCCTAATTCGCTTTTTCCGTAATTTATTGTTGGGTGAAAAGAACATTCTCAAAAATAGATATATGATAGTTGATTATATCGGAGGGGAAAACATACAAGTACCCGAACAAGTACCCGAACAAGCTGTTAATATATTGTTTACTAATAATACATTAATAATTGATTTGGTAAAAATAATAGGTCATAATGAATTTTCAATTTCACAATTGATGGAAAAAATAGGATTAAAACATAGACCTAACTTTATGGAATATCACCTAAACCCTGCAATATCAGAAGGCTATGTCAGACTACTTTATCCTGATAAGCCTCGTCATCCAAAACAAAAATATCTCTTGACTGTAAGAGGTATGGCTTTATATAATGAATTGACAAAATAAAACATATATCATGGAAAACTTCAGCGATAAATTAAAAGTGTTGTTACTGCAATATCTCCGTCAGGAAGGCGTGGTGGGCGAACGCTTCCCTATCTGCCCTGACGTCGAGGATAAATGGCAGGAAATGTTAGAGGCTTACATGCCTGACGGCGTTAGAGAATATAACGAATATCCTATGGTATCTCTCGGCTGGATTATGTTCGTCGGAATGGCGATGGCCAAGTTCTGGGACCTTGACTGGGAGAAATATGGTTCTTTAAAGACTTCGTCTTTGTATGAAGGTCTCCGCAGTAAACGTGGCTTCGACGAGATGGATGAATATATACTCGAAGATGTGCTTAAATTAGATGAAGAAGGCTGTAAGAAAGCTACTGACATCGTAGCAGAATGTGCTTGTATCACAAATACTTTCTTACGTAACCAAAATATCGAGCCTAGCACAAAAGCTGCAGTAGAGGCTTATTTTGAATGTCTTCACCAGATGTATCTCATGGGAATGGCGATGCAATTGAATGCCATGGGATATAAGATGTTGGGACTTAATTAATTCATAATTCATAATTCATAATGCATAATTAACTGGTTATGCATTATGAATTAAAACAGCTTCAACTGTATTGTCATGTTGAACGTCATTCGGTGTAATGGCGTGGTGCCGTGTTCCGCAACGGCGTTTTTATGTTCCAATGTCGGATAGCCTTTGTTTTTCTTCCATTTATACATCGGATATTGCAAGTCATATTCTTCCATCATGGCGTCACGTGTAGTCTTGGCTAAAATAGATGCCGCTGCAATGGCTTGATACTTAGCGTCACCGCCAACAATACATTGGTGTTTTATGTCCTTATAAGGATTGAAACGGTTACCGTCGATTAACAGAAATTCTGGTTTTATCTTCAGTTGTTCAACTGCTCTATGCATCGCAAGAAATGATGCGTTTAGAATATTAATCTCGTCTATTTCTTTATTATCGACTATGCCTATTCCGTAAGCAAGTGCTTCTTGCATAATGACTTCTCTCAGCTTCTTACGTTGTTTCTCCGTAAGTTTCTTGGAGTCGTCGAGCATAGGATAGTCTTTGTTTCTATCTAAAATAACAGCTGCCGCAACAACAGGTCCTGCCAGACATCCGCGACCGGCTTCGTCACAACCGGCTTCAATCATATTATCTGTATAATGTGCTATGAGATTCATATAGTTATGCCAAATAATGGTAAATATTGATTAGCTAAAATCAGTAATGTTACAACTATTGTTACAATATTAGCTATCTTGGTTTTCTTCAAGTCTGACAACATTATCGCATAGAAAAATGCAAACATCATAAATATCAAGCTGTTGTTCAGTAATGGTGTGTGCATGAAGAACATAACAATGGCGAAGATAGTCAAAACCACTGCCACTCCTACCCTTTTCCTGATGTTCGTTCCTTTGTCTGAAGCTCTGTTGCTCAATATTCTTAATAATGATATCATAAATAATACACAGAATATTATCAACAATATTCTATCGCTGCCATACATGTCATAAGAGAATCCAATATTTCTGAAGAAACTAGAATATGAGTCTATTAAGACATCTGAATTTCCAAACAAAAATGACAATCCTACAAACAATCCATTCACCAATAAAAATCCTACTATAGGTATCATCAAATATCGTATCTCTTTGAATCCTAATATTATAAATGATATTAAAACCCATGCCATGAGAAATACTGACGGATAATAGAATAATGAAGCTATCGCGATGAAATATCCGATATTCATCATATAATTTTCTGGATTATCTGTCTGATAGATAAGGAATAGCGTGTGCATAGCCATCAGTATGAACGGACATGCGAAGATGAATGGATAACATGAATGTAGCTGTGGTGCGAAACACATCATGAGTCCGAATGTCAACGCACCTACCGTGTTGTTTTTCGTCACCAAACGGTTTGCTGACAATACTGAATTAAATAAAAAAATGCACGTCAGATATACTGCAAAAGCCAAAGCATTAATCAATAATGGCGAGAAGTCGAATATTGAGATAATGACATTATATAAAGGTGTAGTGCTCTCGCCTGGAATAAATGCCGACTTCGTGATGAAAGCCGGCATCCATAAGACAAGTGCCATCATGACGATGACAAGATGTTGCGCAAGATAACTATGCTTAAAAAAACTTAACATTATCTTAAAGTTTCATTAAATCAAGACCGATGTCGTGACGATAGTTGACGCCTTCGAACTTGATTTTTTCTACGTTTTGATAAGCTTTGTTTCTTGCTTCTTCTATATCTTTACCATGAGCTGTGACAGCGATGACACGACCGCCAGAAGTAACTACTTCACCTTTTTCGTTGAATTTAGTTCCAGCATGAGCGATGATACAGTCTGATAATTCTTCGAAACCTGTCATCACCATTCCTTTTTTATAATCTTCTGGATAACCGCCAGAAACAAGCATCACAGTCACAGAAGTGTTCTTTGATGTCTGATATTCAACTTCGTTGAGTCTGCCTTGTGCGCAAGCGTCAAGCAATGCGACCAAGTCGGAATCGATGCGTGTCATGACGCCTTCAGTCTCAGGGTCGCCCATTCTTACGTTATATTCAATGACGTAAGGGTCGCCGTCGACGTTCATCAAACCGATGAAGATGAAACCTTTATAATCGATGTTTTCTTCTTTAAGACCTTTGATTGTTGGTTTTATGATTCTGTTTTCTACCTTCTCAACGAATTCTGGTGTCACGAAAGGAACTGGAGATACTGCACCCATGCCACCTGTGTTCAAGCCAGTGTCGCCATCGCCGATACGTTTGTAGTCTTTCGCTTCAGGAAGAACGACATAATGTTCACCGTCGGTCAAGACGAACATAGAGACTTCGATACCTTTTAAGAATGTCTCGATAACGACTTTTGCAGAAGCAGAACCGAACTTGCCTGAAAGCATGTCCTTCAATTCGTTTTGTGCTTCTTCCAATGAGTCGATGATGAGAACGCCCTTACCTGCTGCGAGTCCGTCGGCTTTGAGAACGTAAGGAGCTTTTTGTGTTGTGAGATATTGCAATCCTTCTTCAAGATTAGCAGCAGTCACAGTGAAGCATGAAGCTGTTGGGACATTATATTTTTCCATGAAAGCCTTTGCAAAAGCCTTGCTGCCTTCTAGTTGCGCGCCTTTTTGATCAGGACCGATAATCTTAATGTTTTTTAACTCTGCATCATTTTTGAAGAAATCGACGATGCCGTCAACGAGTGGCTGCTCTGGACCAACGACAACCATTTCGATACCGAGTTTCAATACGTTTTCTTTAACGACATTGAAATCAGCGATATTGATAGCGAGATTCTCTCCTATTGAATCTGTTCCAGCATTACCTGGAGCGATATAAAGTTTTTCTACTAATTCACTTTGAGCGAGTTTCCAAGCAAAAGCATACTCGCGACCACCTGAACCTAATACTAAGATATTCATACTTTTTTTATTTAGTTTAAAGTTTAAGGTTTAAAGTTTAAAGTAGTCTTTGAAGTTTAAAGTTGAAAGTTTATCCGAATCAAACCTTAAGCATTAAACCTTAAACCAATTATTTATTTTCAATTTTTAGTTTTCAATTTTTCTATGCACTTCCACCAAGTCTCCGCCGCTTTGTTCCAGGAAAAGTCTTGCCGTCTTATTCTTCCTTTTTCTATTAAATCGTGGCGAACCTCTTCGTTTAAAATCTTCTCCATCGCATCGGCAATCGACTCTTCATTAAATGGGTCGACGAGCAGTGCTGCGTCATTTGCCACTTCTGGCATTGATGTGACATTGGATGTGATGACCGGAGTGTCGCATTTGAAAGCCTCGACGATTGGAATGCCAAAGCCTTCAAAATAAGAGACATATACCGACGCTAAAGCTGAGGCTGTAACGAGATGTAAATCTTCTGCCGATAATCTTCCTGCGAAGATGACATCATCTTTATGTGTCATCGCTTCGTAAGCGTTCTTAATCGGCTCGGTCCACCAACGTTTGCTGCCGACGATGAGAAGTTTTACATCATTATTATTTCTTTTCTTAAATAAATCAAATGAAGTGAAAAGTCGTGCAAGATTCTTACGAGGATGCAAGGAACCAACGAACATAAAATACGGATTTCCTTTTGTGTATTTGTCTCTTATCTCTTTCTTAACTTCTTCACTTACAGGAGAAAATATTTTATTTGCTCCATTATATGCGACTTCAATCTTATCTGTATTTATGCCGTAACATTCGCAGATGTCTTTCTTTGAAAACTCTGAAACAGTTATGATTTTATCGGCTTTTCTTGCATATTTAGGGAAGAATTTTTTATAATGCCAGAGATGAATCTTTGGAAAGTCCTGAGGGAAATGCTCAAAGTTCAAGTCGTGAAACACAGCGATTTGCTTGACTTTACTTCTTAAACTCAGATATCCATCTGGAGATAAATATAAATCTGCTTTTATCTTACGAAGATATCTTGTGACAGCGAATTCGAAGAATGCTATATATAAAAACGGATGACGCGCTGGCGGGAAAAGCACTACCGGCTTGACATTGTCGGCAAAGATAAACTTAGGGTCTGGTTCTCTGTCGAAGATGAAATGGAACTCCACTTCCGGATGGGAAATCACCATACGACGCAGACACTCATAAGCCACCCAGCCAATGCCTTCCAGCTTATCCTTCAGCAACAATCGTGTATTTACAGCAATCTTCAAAATTCAAAATTTATTTTCACAAAAATAATAATTTATTAAAATCTCAGAGATTCAAAAAATCAAAATCTCAGAATTATTTTTAGGACATAACATTCCTAATTACAAAGTCGCACGTTCGTGCGCCTCTATGCGAGACCATAAAAAATCTCAAAATCTCAAAATCTCAAAATCTCAGAAACTTAGAAACTCAGCAACTCAAAATCCCTCATCCCCTTAAATCCTCAATTCCTCAGTTCCTCAATTCCAAACTCCCAAAAGCATTCCCGATACCATCCAATGGTTGAAGCTATTGCCTTCGTCATCGCCTTGTGGTATAGCGATTGTAATTGTATGTTTTCCTGGTTTCAAGAATGATAAGTCGAAGTAAACTGGTTGCGTTGCTGTTCCTGGACACCATCCTGAACGTGACAAATCTGATGACGACTGTCCGTTCCAGAAGTTACCAGAAACTGGGTTCATCTCTCTGAATGTAGCACAGTCGCAACGCCATGGTGTGTGAGTGAAGACTTTTTCTCCGTCGATGATGATGGCATTTTCTTTAGGGTTGAATTCGTCGCCTCCGCCCCAGCCGCCGTGGCCTGTACTGATATATCTCAAACGAAGGTCGCTGACGTTTTCTGGCACTTCAAACTCAACGGTAAGGCTGTCTGTCTTGAACAGACGGCAGTAATGCTGACCGCTCATTTCCATTACGTTACAAGTGTTAAACAATGGCAAAGTCCAGTCGTTGTTATAACTTAAATCCCAAGAATAAGAACTTGGATAAGCGAGAATGTCCATGCTTAACTTATGACCGCCGCCATCGTAATTGCTGATGAATGCGCCAATCAAGACATCGCCGCGAAGATGTTTCGCAACGTCGGTGATTTCTTGTTTGTAATAAGCTTCGTCTTCCCATTCTAAACCGTCAAATTTCACTCTGTTGTTAAAATGACTTACGCCGAATGGAGTGAAGAAACGCATCAGTTCCACAACTGGTGTGAAATCATCTTCAAGCTTGATGGCTCTGTATGTTATATCTCTTTTATCTGTGTAAGAATGAAGCATTTGGATGCTGTCAATTAAAGCGTCTTTCAAACTCAATGCTCTGTCGGTAGGAATCACGAAGATAGATGCAGGTCTGTCGTAAGCATCGCCGTTTGACTTTTGTCTAACGTCGAGGAAATAAGAATAATGTTCAGGCAAAGTCTCGAGATTCATTCTTTTAAGAATCAAGGTTCCGTAAGAAAAATGAATCACTGAGTCGTATGGGATTTCGCCTTTGAACTTCTCTATTTCAGCGAAATGAATCTGTTCTTCGTTGAAGACAGGAATCTTGATGATGAGTTTGTCTTTTGCAATTTTGTCGATATCTCTAGTTGAGACGCGTTTTCCGAGGTCGGAAGGAATGGTTTCATTCTTCAGTTTCTTATCTTTCTTAATATTTTTTAACTCAAAGATGCTGCCGCCGTTAACGATTTGACGAATCATAACACCATCGAGAACGCCACGACTTAATGTAGGAGTCGCGTTATAACCGAGAGTCTCTGTCATCCAGATTTCTATTGTATTAGAATTTATACTGGTACGATATTTTTTACAATCGTAGCCATTTACCATTTCGTTGCCTTCTTCAGTAAATTCAATATTAGATTTCAATGAAAAAGAAGCGATGTAAGAATCGCCATCGGCATATTTCATTTGAAAATACGCACTGTCTGCAGCATAATCGACGTAAGTGATGTCTTCAGAAATTCCAGGAATCATTTCGCCATCGAATGTATTTATATCTTGGATTTTCAACTGATTGCCAAAGCGTTTCACTTCCACGAAAGATGTGTCGCCGCTATGACCGATAGAATACATTTGATAAACAAGACGCTGCTGTGCGCTAGCTGACAATAAGAATAATGTAAAGAAAAATGATAAAAATAATTTTCTGCTCATGATTATAAATGTGTTGTTTTTAATATTTAATTCAATTTTTCTCTCTTAATTTTAAACTTTACAAAGATAATAAAAGACAACGGACAACAGACAACGGACAACAGTTTTTTTTGAGATTTTGTTATGAGCTACGAGCTGTGAGTTATGAGCTTTTTTTGAAAATAAAAAGAATATGATTTTTAGAATAAATCATTATTTTTGTAAACATTATCGACATAAATGAATTTAATACAAATAATTATGAGAAAAAACGTTATTATCATGGCATTAGCAGCTTTATCTTTAGCTTCGTGCAACGAGAAGCCTGAACAGAAAACGGCTTCTTACACTCCGCCTCAAGAAATCGTGATTGAGTCCGACATCATGACTCCGGAAGTGATGTGGTCGATGAACCGCCTCGGCGAATATGCTGTCTCTCCTGATGGCAAACAAGTAGTCTATAACAACACTTATTTCATTATTGAAGAAAATAAAAGCAAGACAGACATCTATATCATCGACATTGATGGCAATAACAATAAATGCTTGACATCTTCAGCATCAAGCGAATACAGTCCTGTTTGGAATAAAGACGGTTCTAAGATTTTATTTATGACAGCCGACAGCGGTGAAATGCAGGTCTGGGAAATGAATCCTGACGGCACTGAAAGAAAACAAATCTCTTTCGTCGAAGGTGGTATCTCTGGCTTTAAATATTCTCCAGATGAATCACAGCTTTTATTCACTGCTGAAGTTAAACTCAAAGATAACGTAGCCGACGTATACCCTGACCTTCCTCTTTCTTCAGGAAGAATCAACAACGACTTGATGTATCGTCACTGGGACCAATGGGTTGACACATACGCACATATCTTCGTGACAGCTGATAACGGCAAAAATAAAATGGACATCATGGAAGGTGAAATGTGGGAAGCTCCTGTCAGACCTTGGGGCGGCATGGAACAAATCGCATGGACCAAAGACGGACAAAACATCCTTTATTCTTGTAGGAAGAAAGTCGGTAAAGAATATGCAACTTCCACAAATACCGACATTTACAAATACAACATTCCTACAGGCGAATGTGTTAACCTCACAGAAGGCATGATGGGTTACGACATGAACGTCGTCGTTTCTCCACAAGGCGACAAAATCGCTTGGGAAAGCATGGAACGTGACGGTTACGAAGCTGACAAACAACGTCTCTTCGTTATGGATTTGAATACAGGCGAAAAGAAAGACTATTCAATTGGCTTCGACCAAAACGCCACACATCTCCTCTGGGCTCCTGACGGACAAAGCATTTACTTCATCAGCAACCTACATGCAACAGAACAGATTTATGCTTTGAGCCTCGCAACAGGTTCTATCAGAAAGATAACAAACGGCAAACATAATTACATCTCATTGGCTTGGGCAGGCGATAAATTAGTCGCAGGTCGTCAGTCGATGTCACACGCAACAGAGTTATATCTCGTTGACCCACAGAGCGGCGAAGCCTCACAACTCACAAAAGTCAACGATTACATATTCGACAAACTCACAATGGGTAATGTTGAAGAACGCTGGGTTGAGACAACCGACGGCAAGAGAATGTTAGTTTGGGTCATCTACCCTCCTCATTTCGACAAGAACAAGAAGTATCCTGCTGTTCTCTTCTGCCAAGGCGGACCGCAAAGTGCAGTAAGTCAGTTCTGGTCATATCGCTGGAACTTCCAGATGATGGCAGCCAACGATTATATCGTCGTTGCTCCAAACAGAAGAGGTCTCCCAGGATTCGGACAAGAATGGTGTGAAGCCATCAGCGGAGACTATGGCGGACAGTGTATGAAAGATTATCTCTCAGCCATCGACGCCATCGCAAAAGAACCATTCGTTGATGAAAACAGACTCGGTGCTGCAGGCGCAAGCTTCGGCGGCTACTCAATATTCTGGCTCGCAGGACATCACGAAGGACGTTTCAAAGCCTTAATCGCACACGACGGTATGTTCAACTTTGAATCACAATATCTTGAAACAGAAGAGATGTGGTTTGTAAACTGGGACCTCGGTGGACCATATTGGGACAAGGAAAATCCGGTAGTACAATGGTCATACGCCAACTCACCACATAAATTCGTCGACAAATGGACTGCACCTATCATGGTCATCCACGGCGGCACCGACTACAGAATCTGCTTCACACAAGGAATGCAGGCCTATAACGCAGCGGTGTTGAGAGGCATACCAGCAGAGTTCCTTTACTTCCCAGATGAAAATCACTGGGTCCTCAAGGCACAAAACGGAATCCTATGGCAAAGAAGATTCTTCAACTGGCTGGATACTTATTTGAAGTAATTCATAATTCATAATTCATAATGCATAATTCATAATTGTAGAAACATGTCGATGTTACCTTAAAAATAAACACACGTTGACACGTCTTGAAATAAAAAATCTCGCTTGAATTTCAGGCGAGATTTTTTGTTGTTATTTGTTATTTAAAAAACTACAATGAGAGACGCATCAACGACATATTGTTTATATCCATTGGTGTAATTGGTACGTCTCTACTTGGTGTCTCAGTGTCTTAGTGTCTCGGTGACTTCACTCCGAAATCCCATACTTCCTCAATAATTTGTTCCATTGTTCGGATTCCAAGAAACTGAGTAGATACGGATTTATCTTGTTGACTAAATATGGCTGCGACGACATAAAACAATAATATTCCTTATTGTTGGGCAACTCTATCAATGTTATTTTCTTCACTAAACTCTTTTCCTTCTTATTGAAATAATAGCTTAATGTCGCGCCATCGTCGACCAAAGCGTTTATCTCTCCTTTTTCCAATGCGTCAAAGGCTGCTTCAAAAGATAGATATTTCTTGTATTTTATATGTTTGTAATCAAGATAAATGGCGGTGTTCCGTCCTTCGAGACAGCCGACTTTCATCTTATGTAAATCGTGAAGGTTACTTACATTGTTCTGTAATCTTTTCGTCGTCAATTCTGATGAAATAGTCGCGGTGAAACCACTTATAATCAAAATCGCTACTAACATCCATATCGTCGCTAATATCTTGCCGTTCTTGGTCTGCGGTGATTTGTCGCCATAACCTACAGTCGTCATCGTCACCCACGACCACCAGAATCCGTCTATGATACCATTGACCTTATCATTGAATGCAGGATTATTTTTTCTTTCTGCAAGCCATATCAAGGTTCCTATGCAGAAGTTGATGAATAACAGCAATCCGATAGTCTTTAAAAAAGCCATGGAAAAGAGATTCTTCACTATCGTCACAAATCCTGATTCATCGTGGTTTTCAACGGCGACACACATCGATGTTATATAAAACGGCTGCGTCAGAAAAGTGCTGTCGGCATGTGACGAACTTATCGCCATCGGCGCAATGGAAATATTAATCTCGCCTTCGGAGATATTAGTCACCACTTTTTCATAATCTGTCTGAACGAAATGATAATTCACATTTAAGGAATCAGAAATGACATTCCATAAATCAATCGTGAGACCAGAAATATCGTCATTTTCAATAATGATAAACGGCGGACTGTCAGTCACTCCAACCGACAACTCCTCGCCTTCCGCCTTTAACGAAATAGCTGAAATAACAATTGTTATTAATAAAATTAAACGTCTTAACATATTGCCATATTTTCAATACGTTAAAACGTTTAAGAAAGGATTTGGTTTTATTAAAGTCGTAAAGTCTCATTGTCTCAAAGTCTCAGAGTTCCTTGTGACTTTGAGACTTTAAGTCTTTGAGTCTTTAATACCCTCCTCCCAATGCTTTATACAATTTCACCATGGTGATTTGTTTGTCGCGGTAGGCGTTGCTGAGGCTTATCTGTGCGTCGAAGTAGTTTCTCTGTGCGTCGAGCACGTCGAGATATCCGATGACGCCATTGATATATTGAAGCTGAGCCAGCTCCATTGTGGCTTGTGCCGATTCTTTCAAAAGCAGACGAGAGTCGTAGATTTGTTTTATCTTTTCAAATTCCACCAAGGCGTTCATCACGTCATAGAAGGCATTCATCACGACTTTCTCGTAATTGTAACATTCTTGTTCATATACTGCCAACTGTGCCTTATATCTCGCTTTATTCTTTCCCATGTTAAAGACTGGCGACAAGAGATTAGCTCCTACAAAAAACATTGGCGATGACAACAATGTCGTAAATTTATCTGTCTCGACACCAAGACTCGATGTCAAGGCTATCTTAGGAAACATATTGGTATATGCCACTCCAACTTTGGCATTGGCTGCTATCAGTTTCTGTTCTGCCTTTCTCACATCAGGTCTTCTCTCCATAAGGTCCGAAGGCAAGCCGACAGGAATACTGTCAGGCAACACAAAGTTGTTCTGTTTTCTCACTCTGTCTACTTTCTTAGGATAGCTTCCCGACAATGCCAAAAGCTCGTTTTCTTTCATCGCTATCTTCTTCTCCAAATCTGGAATCATGGTAGCTGTCTTGGCATATTCTAACTTAGCCTGCTGATATGAAGTCTCGCTTGTGAGACCTCCTTCAAAACGAAGCTTCGCCAATTTCACACCGTCTTCTCTAGCAAGTAATGTCTGCTTTACAATAAGCAACTCATTGTCAAGAGCGATGAGTTCGAAATATATCTTAGCCACTTCGGCCACTAGACTCATCATCAAGGCTCGTTGTCCTTCTATGGTCGACATATATTCAGCGACGGAAGCGTCATTAGCCCAACGCAGATTGCCCCATAAATCTAATTCCCAGCTGATATTGGCTTTCACCCCGTATTCAATATCGTGTGGTTGCTTATCGAAATTACCTTGATAGTTAAGTTTCTCATCTTGACTATATACGCTAGCATTTATTCCAGGGAAGAAATTGGCATAGTCAATCTTCTTTCTCGCTGCCATTTCCTTTACCTTAGCCACTGCTATCTTCATGTCTTTGTTATTTTCCAAGGTGAAATTGATGAGATTTATAAGGTTGGTGTCAGCATAGACTTCCCACCATTTGACGTCAGCATAACAGATACTGTCATGGACATAAGATGTAAAAGTCTCTGGCATATCTATTTCCATCTTGGTATATTCTTTTCCCATTCTGCAAGATGAGAAAGATAATAATGATAATATGATTATGATATACTTTTTCATGACACAGACTTTTTGAATTTATTCTTGATTTTATAAACTAAAACGAAGAAGAAAGGCACCATAATAACTCCGAATATCACCGCGCTTATCATTCCGAAGAAGACTCCTGTTCCGATGGCCTGACGGCTGGCAGAACCAGGTCCGCTCGACAATACCAATGGTATCAATCCTAATATGAATGCCAATGATGTCATCAGGATAGGACGAAATCTCTGACGTGTTGCCATGACGGCTGCTTTTACCACGTCTTCTCCTCTATCGACCATTTCTTTTGCGAACTCAACGATGAGGATAGCGTTCTTGGCAGCGAGACCCATCAACATGACGAGACCAATCTGGAAGTAGATGTCGTTTTCTAATCCGCAAATCCATACGCCGAGATATGAGCCGAGTACAGCAATAGGCAACGACAACAAGACTGCTATCGGGACCATCCAGCTTTCGTATAATGCAGCGAGGAACAAGAACACGAAGACAAACACCAAGGCTAGGATTATTCCTAATTTGCCACCGGCTTGTTTTTCTTGATATGACAAGCCGCTCCATTCTACTTCAATATTCTTTGGAAGATGAGTGTCAACAAGTTCTTCCATTATCTTTGTCGCTTCACCAGAACTATATCCTTGTGCTGCCTGACCTCTGACGACAACGCTGTTGAACATATTGAATCTGCTTATGCTTCCAGGACCAGTAGTGTATGATGTGCTGCCCAATGAAGTCAGTGGTATCATAGTTTTGTTTGCGCCTCTTACATAAAAGAGGTTGATGTTATTCTGCGACTGACGATAGTCGGCATCTGCTTGTATGTAGACACGATACACTCTGTTGAAAAGGTTGAAGTCGTTGACGTAGACGCTTCCTGTATAAGCCTTCATCGTAGAGAAAATCTCAGCCATTGGTACGCCGGCTAGTTTTGCCTTGTCTCTGTCGACATCGAAATAAATCTGTGGGATGTCGGATTTCAATGATGTTGACAAACTTGAAAGTTCCTTACGTTTTGAAGCGTAATACATCAAGGTATCGGTAGCAGCCACTAGATTGTCGAAAGTAGCGTCGGAACGTGCTTCCAGCTGCATCTCGAATCCTCCTGAAGAACCTAATCCTGGGATGACAGGTGGCAACGACAGATATACCTTAGCTTCTGGATAACGAGAAAACTCTTTCTTCACCTTATCCATAATGTCTTGTATCGTAGTGTTGTCTCTTTCTTCCCAAGGCTTGAGAATGACAGTCAACTCTGTTGCTGACTGGCTTGTTCCCACACGAGAACTTGAACCTACAACACTCTGAACATATTCCACCTCGTCAAGACTCATGAGATAATCGACGGCTCTTTCTGCAACGACACGTGAGCGTTCGAGAGTCGCGTTCTCTGGCAGTTCTAACTCAACCTTAAAATATCCTTGGTCTTCAACAGGAAGGAAACTTGTTGGAATTATCTTATTAAGTCCTACTATAAGTATCAGTGTCATGCCGAACCAGAACAACATTCTTCTAGGGTTCTTGACAACATTAAATATTGCATTACCATAACGTTCTTCACCGTATAACAAGAACTTATTGATGTTTCTAAAAATGAAGTTTGGATTGTCGTTATTCTTTGGCTTTAATATCAAAGAACACATCACTGGACTTAATGTAAGAGCCACAACTGTTGATATCAATACGGAAACAACAATCGTTATAGTGAATTGTCTGTATAATATTCCTGTTATTCCAGCCAAGAAACTCACTGGAACGAACACAGCAGCGAGTACTAATGATGTGGCGATGAGTGGACTCACCAAAGTCTCCATCGCCTTTTTCGTTGCTTCGTATGGCGACAGATGTTCGTGTTCCATGATACGTTCCACATTCTCCACCACCACAATGGCGTCATCAACAACGATACCGATAGCGAGGACTAATCCGAGAAGTGTTAATATGTTTAAAGAGAAACCGAATATCAACATGAAACCGAATGTTCCCACCAATGAAATTGGCACTGCTATCAACGGTATCACCGTTGCTCTCCAGCTTTGTAATGAAAGAAATACGACGAGGATAACAAGTATCAATGCCTCAAATAAAGTCTTGTAAACTTCTGATATGGATTCTGATATATATGTCGTCATGTCGAAAGGAATCTCATAGCTCATGCCTTCAGGGAAGTTTTTGCTTATCTCTTCCATCAGTTCTTTGACGTCATTTGCTACTTCCACAGCGTTAGCACCTGGCAGCATGTATATTCCCAAAATCGCAGCGTTCTCTCCGTTGATGCCGCTTTCTGTGTTATACGACTGTGCTTCCAATGATATTCTTGCCACGTCACGCAGTCTGATTAAAGAGCCGTCAGGGTTAGCACGTAATACTATCTCCTCAAACTGTCCCACTGTCGAGAGACGGCCTTGTGTGGTGATAGGCGTGGTGATATCGATACCCGACATAGGAGCCTTGCCGAACTCTCCTGCTGCCGATTCTCTGTTCTGGTCTTTCAAGCTGTTCTGAAGGTCGGCGATGGTGAGACCATAACTTGCAAGTTTATCTGGTTGCACCCAAATCTGCATCGCGTAATAACGGCTACCGATATTACTTACTCTACCAACACCAGGGATACGTCTGATGAGGTCGAGGACGTTGAGTGTGGCGAAGTTGCTGAGATAAATCTCATCAAACTTAGGGTCCGATGAGGTGAGACATATCGTCATGAGCTGACTTGGCGACTGACGTTCGACATTGATGCCGTTCTGCACTACCTCAGCTGGCAATCGTGACTCAGCTAGTTTTATTCTGTTTTGAATGTCGACAGCAGCCAGTTCTGGGTCTGTTCCAATATCAAAAGTGACAGTAGCGGAGAAGCTTCCAGAGTTGGAGCTAGTAGACTCCATATATATCATGCCTGGTGTTCCGTTGAGTTGCTGCTCTATCGGAGTGGCTACAGCCTGTGCCACGGTGAGCGAGCTGGCACCAGGATATGTCGCACTGATTTTGACGACAGGTGGCGTAATCTGCGGATATTGGTCTATCGGCAACATTGTCAGGCCAATAAATCCTAAGATGACTATCAATATAGATATGACGATAGAAAATACGGGCCTATCTATAAAAAATGAAACCTTCATAAGCCCTCCTTATTTTTTATAATGAAACTCTACTCTGTCACCAGGATTCAACTTATGATATCCTTCTGTGACGATAAACTCTCCAGCGCTGAGACCTCTTTCAACCACTACATTATTATTCCACTCAGGACCGATTTCGATAAATCTTCTTTCTACTGTAGCGTCGGCACGTAAGACATAGATATAAGCGCCACCTTTTTCAATGTCGACAGATTTCAATGGAACGACATTGGCATTTTCTCTCACGTCGAGCAAAAGCTTGACTTTGGTGAATTGTCCAGGCAACAAGGCTCTGTCTGGATTTGTCATCTCTGCTCTCACTGAGAATGTTCCTGTTAGTTCATCAACTTGAGGAGCAGCAAAATCGACGAGACCTTTATATGGATATATTGTGTTATCTGCTAATGTTATTGTTACGTGTGGCTGCCATGAACGTGTGGTGTCTTTTTGTCCGAACTCAACATTTCTCTCTTTAGATTTAAGATAGTCTAAGGCTGTCATGCTGAAGTCAATCAAAACGGTATCCATCTTAATTATAGTAGCAAGATGTGATTTTGACGAAGGTCCTACCAATGTTCCCAAGTCGGCCTCACTTTCTGTGATATAACCTGATATTGGTGAGTTCACTGTTGTGTAGCTTAGCTCTAACTCGGCTTGGTATAGGTCGGCTTCACTCATAGTAACAGAAGCCTTTGCTGTCTCGTAAGCAGCGATGGCATTATCAAGGTCGAGCTGACTGGCTGCATTTTGTTCATAAAGCGGACGTATTCTCTCAAGGTCGCGTTCTGCCTTACGAGCCTGCGCCATGTCTTTGTTGAGTTGTGCCTTAGCCTTGTCGACTCTCGCCTTATATCTGTCTTGGTTGATGACATACAAGAGCTGGTTTTTGTGGATGTGTGTACCTTCTTCGAACAGCATTTTCTCAAGATAACCTTCAACACGAGCTCTGATTTCGACAAACTGCTGTGCTCTGATGCGTCCTACATATTCTCCATAAATAGCGACATCTTCCTGCTTTACCTTTTCTACGGTCACCATAGGGTAAACCTCTTCCTTTTCTTCCCTATCTAAAAAATGAAAAACAATAGCTGCAATAATAACAAGCGATATTACAGTAATGATTAGTTTTTTGTGTTTAGTAATAAAGTTTAGTTTTTCCATATAATTATTAATAATTTAACGATGAGATTTTACAAGCATTATACCAATGGAAATAGTATTGATATATGATGATTTAGGTTTTGTTGATTATTATAACATTCCACAATATGTGTATTTTTTCCACAAACCACAAAAAAGGACTAAAGAATTCTTTAGCCCTTTATCTTTTGACTTTAGCCATTAGCCATTAGTCTTTATTATCGTCTCATTTGTTGTTGTTGCTGTCTTTGCATCTCTTCTAATCTCTTTTGGAAATTAGATTTCTTGACAGGTTTTTTCTTAGCTTTCTCGATTTGCTTACGTAATTTGTCTTCATTGAGGAAAATCTTGAAGAGATACATTTGCAAGAATGTAATCAAGTTGACTAAGAGGTAATAGTAGCTCAAACCTGCTGAGTAGCTGTTGAAGATACCGAGGAACATGATTGGCATGAGATACATCATTAACTTCATGCCTGGCATTGCCTGATCGCCTTGTGCTTGTTGCATTTGCTTATTGTTGATGTATGTATAAAGCAATGTAGAAACAGTCATCAACAAAGTAAACAAGCTGACGTGGTCTCCATAGAATGGTATATTGAATGGTAAATCCAAAATGCTATCGTATGTTGACAAGTCGTCTGCCCATAAGAATGATTGTTGACGCAATTCGATACTTGAAGGGAAGAAACGGAATATCGCAATCAAGATTGGGAATTGCAATAACATTGGGAGACATCCTGATGTTGGACTTGCGCCTGCTTTCTTGTAGAGATCCATGATAGCTTGTTGTTTCTTCATGGCATCTTCTTGTTTTGGATATTTAGCGTTGATTTCATCGATTTCTGGTTTCAAGACGCGCATCTTAGCTGATGACATATATGATTTGAAAGCGATAGGCATTAAGCATAATTTTATGATGAGTGTCAATACCAAAATAACGACGCCATAGCTCCAGCCATAGTGACCTAACCAGTTGAATACGTTGATAACGATAAGTTTGTTAATCCAAGAGACGAGCTTGCCACCGAGTGGGATTTGGTCTTCAAGATTCATGTCATATTGTTTCAAGACTTTGAAGTTGTTAGGACCGAAATAATATGACATTTCAATCTTGTTATCTTCATTCAAACCATCGAAAGGCACGTCGATGACGGCACTCATTGACTTTTGGTAACGTTTGTTTGATGGTCTTGATTTAGTATGTAATTCGATGAAAGCATCGTCGAAACTTTCTTTAGAGATAAGAGCATAGCTGAAGAATTTCTGTTTGAAAGAAATCCATTTCACGCCTGAGTTCAACTCTTTTTCTTCATTAGCGACTTCTGTCTTAGAAAGAGCTTCAACATCGTTGTTTGTATACATATAGTATATAGTCTCGAAATTGATGCGGTCGCTAGCTTTTTCTTGTTTAAGAACATCGACAGCCCAGTCCATTGTCATGAAACGTGTGTTAGCTGGGATGATGCCTTTAAGGTTATTTGTAACAATGTCGAAGCCAAGCATATATTGGTCCTTGTACATTGTGTAACGATATTCTAAATATTTGTCGAGGCTCCTGTTACCTTCTGCGTCGTTGACGTAAGCGCGGAGAGAAAGGACTAAAGAGTCTCTTCCATCGAGAGTTATAGTCTCATTGCCTTCGTAAGGGAAGCCGTTGATATAAGGCTCGAAATAAAGGTCGTATGAGTTGAGACCTTTACCGTCGGCGATGAATTCAAGGTTGAATCTTGAAGTTTCTTCATCGAAACCTATCAAAGGAAGAGAGTCGTAAGTCTTGTAATCTTTAAGTTCGACAGTCTTCACATAAGCACCTCTTGATGAAAGGTCTACTTTAAGCAAGTCGTTTTCGAGAGTCCATGTCTTGTTTTCGCCTGTTGCTGCTTCAGCGAATGAACCGAATTGATTGTAACGAGCTGTGTAAGATTCATCTTTTACAGAAGCGTTCTCTGTTTTTGTCATAGCTGCATTAGCTTCAGCCATTGTGATAGAATCCTTGATGAATCGTTCTCTGTTGACTCTGTTGATAGAGTCTTGAATGTGACGTTGTTGTGCTAGTTCTTCTTTAGAAGGTGTCATCCATACTGACCAACCAATCAAGATACCTAAAATAAGGATGATACCAATAAGAGAATTTTTATCCATATACTACTATTTAATTTTCAAAGGTGCAAAGGTAATATAAACATAAGGTTTTATACCGCTTTGCACCTGTATTTTCGATGATAAAATTTGATGTTTTATTGATTATTTTCCGCTGTATTCGAGCATAGCTTTCACGAAACCTACGAACATAGGATGTGGTTTTGCCACTGTGCTCTTATATTCTGGGTGATATTGTGAAGCTACATACCATGGATGGTCTTCTATCTCGACCACTTCAACGAGGTTAGTGTCTGGGTTGACACCTGTTATCTTCATGCCGTGTTTCTTGAATTCTTCGATATATTCATTGTTGAATTCATAACGATGGCGGTGACGTTCTGAGATAAGCAACTCGCCGTAAGCCTTGTGGAGGTTAGAACCTTCTGTGACTTTACAAGGATAAGCACCAAGACGCATTGTTCCGCCCATATTGGTGATGTTCTTTTGTTCAGCCATGATGTCGATGACAGGATGTTTTGTGTCAGGGCTCATTTCGCGTGAGTGAGCGTCTTCATAGCCGAGGACGTTTCTTGCGAATTCAACGACAGCGCATTGCATACCGAGGCAGATACCCATGAAAGGAACCTTGTTGATACGAGCGTATTCAACAGCGTTGATTTTACCTTCGATGCCTCTGCTGCCGAAACCTGGAGCTACCAAGATACCGTCAACGCCAGCGAGGATGTCTTTTGCATTTTCTCTTGTGATTTCTTCACTGTGGATACTCTTGATATGAACCTTTGTATCGTTAGCAACGCCACCATGAATCAAAGCTTCACGAATTGATTTGTATGCGTCTTTTAATTCTACATACTTACCGACCAAAGCAACGGTGATGTCGTGTTTTGGATTGTGAAGACGATTCAAGAATTCTTTCCAGTTTTCTATATCTATCTTTTCTGGTATTTCTGTGTTTGTCTTTCTCAAGACTTCTCTGTCGAGACCTTCTTCCATCATCAAGATTGGCACGTCATAGATAGAATCAGCGTCGATACATTCTATGACTGAAGTCTTTTCAACATTACAGAACAAAGCAATCTTAGATTTGATTGATTGAGAGATGTGTTTTTCGCAGCGGCATACGATGATGTCTGGCTGAACACCTTGTTCCTGCAATGACTTGACAGAATGTTGTGTAGGTTTGGTTTTGAGTTCTTGAGCTGCTGAGAGGTAAGGAACTAAAGTGAGGTGGATAACCACTGAGTCTTGTCCCATTTCCCAACGCATCTGACGGATAGCTTCAACGAATGGCAATGACTCGATGTCGCCTACTGTACCGCCGATTTCTGTGATGACGAAATCATATTTTCCTGTATGGCCAAGAAGCTTGACGCATCTTTTAATCTCGTCTGTGATATGAGGAACAACTTGAACTGTTGAACCAAGATATTCACCTTTTCTTTCTTTGTTGATAACACTTTGGTAGATACGACCTGTTGTTACATTATTTGCTTTAGAGGTCGCTGTATTTGAGAAACGTTCGTAGTGACCTAAGTCGAGGTCTGTCTCTGCACCGTCTTCTGTTACGAAACATTCACCATGTTCGTAAGGATTTAATGTACCTGGATCTATATTGATATATGGATCGAGTTTTTGGATTGTTACTGAGAATCCTCTACCTTGCAATAACTTTGCTAAAGATGAAGAAATAATACCTTTACCTAAGGAAGACGTAACGCCTCCTGTCACAAAAATGTATTTAGTCTTTTTCATTGAAAAAAGGGTTTTTATAAAAACAACATGTTGTCGGACGTAAACGATACGCCACACTACGGGTTGCAAAAATACTAAACTTTATTGATAAAAAAAAGAGATTTAATTTTTATTTTTTTCAAAATATGATACTCCACTCCTAACTCCTAATTCCTAACTCCTAACTAAAAAATCCTGCCGTCATAGCAGGATTTTTTTTCATTGTTCAAGATACATTCTCAAGAGATTTCTGTTAGGATGTTGTTTAAGTTTCTTGAGTGCCTTATCTTTAATCTGTCTGACTCTTTCCCTAGTAAGATCAAGTCGATATGCTATCTCTTCTAAGGTGTAGTTATGTGACACATCGATACCGAAGTAGAGATTTATTATCTCTCGTTCTTTGTCCGTAAGTATCGACATTGAACGTCGTATCTCAGTGCCATCAAATTTGCGGATGATGTTTTCATCGGTAGAGATTGAGCCGTCTGGAATCAAAGTGTCAATCAACGACATGTCATCATCATCGCTTATTGGAGCGTCCATAGACACTTCCTTGGCATTCATACGGAGTGCTGCGGTCACTTTATGTTCTGGCAAGTCGAGTTCTTCAGCAATCTCCCTGACGGTAGGCTGTCTGTGATATAGCTGTTCCAATCGTGTGGAGGTCTTCTTTATCTTCGACAAAGCTCCCACTTGATTCAATGGAAGTCGTACCATACGTGATTGTTCTGCCACAGCTTGCAATATGGATTGTCGTATCCACCATACAGCGTAAGAGATGAATTTGAATCCTTTAGTCTCGTCAAATCTCTGTGCAGCCTTGATAAGACCTACATTGCCTTCGTTGATTAAATCTGGCAGACTCAGCCCTTGATTTTGATATTGTTTTGCCACAGATACCACAAATCTTAAATTAGCTCTGACTAATCGTTCAAGTGCTATCTCATCTCCGGCTTTTATCCTTTGAGCAAGTATCACTTCTTCTTCCGGTGTCACCATGTTTTCTCTTGCTATATCAGCAAGGTATTTATCAAGAGAACCTAACTCTCTGTTCGTTATCGATTTTGAAATTTTTAATTGTCTCATATTAGTCTAACAAAGTTGATTCTAGATTGTTTTATAGTCTTCTATTTTTTTATCCACTAAACTTCACGAATTCGCACGAAGATTATCAGTGTTGGATTAGTGTTTATTCGCGGATGTTTTTTATCCACTAATCTTCACGAATTCGCACGAATATTATTAGCGTTCGATTAGTGTTTATTCGCGGATGTTTTTCATCGATAGAATTCAAAAGTGATGTTATAAGTTCCAGTTGAATTGATACCTTCTATTCTGATTTTGCCGTTTCTGTCATTACTCAAAGCTTTGTTAAGGTCATTTTCAGAGCTTACTTTTTGATAATTGACAGATAATATTATGAAGTCGTCTGTGATTCCTTTTTGTTTGAAGATACCGTCTTTCACTTCCACAATCTTCAATCCGTGGTTTATTCCTAGTTCACTCTTCAATGATGATGACAATGCCTGTGCTTTAATTCCCAACACTTCGTTATAGAAGCTGTCGCTGTCTTTGTGCATCTCTTCAGTGCCTTCTAAATTCTTCAATGTCACTTCTTTGACTAAGATATCACCTTTGCGTTGAATCTTTACAGTCACCTTGTCACCTGGGCGGTATTGGCTTATGACTCCAATAAGTTGTGAATTAGAATTTACGGAGATGTTATTTACACTTAACAAAATGTCATCTTCTTTAATGCCAGCAGCCTTTGCTCCACCTCTTTCATCAACACCAAGGATATAAACTCCAGACATCTCTTCAATACCTTTTGCTTCAGCAAGCTCTTCTGTTATTTCAGCTATGCTTATTCCAAGATATGCTCTCTGCAAAGATCCGTATTGCAAGAAGTCTTCAACGACTTTCTTTACTATGTTAGATGGAATAGCGAAAGAATAACCTTCATAGCTTCCTGTACGTGATGCGATAGCAGCATTTATTCCAATCAGGTTACCATCCATATCTACCAATGCTCCGCCACTATTACCTGGATTTATCGCAGCATCAGTCTGGATGAATGACTCAATGGTGCTGCCATCACCTAATATATTTATATTACGAGCTTTTGCACTCACGATGCCAGCAGTTACTGTTGATGTGAGATTGAAAGGATTGCCGACTGCGAGCACCCACTCTCCTACCTTAACTTCATCAGAGTCGGCAAAGGTCAAAAATTCAAGGTCTTTGGCATCGACTTTTATCAATGCTAAATCTGTGCTTGGGTCATTACCGATTATGGTAGCGGTTCTCTTATGTTTGTCGTTGAAAGTCACTTCTATCTTACTTGCACCTTCAACAACGTGATTGTTAGTAACGATATAGCCGTCAGGTGAAATAACAACACCAGAGCCGTATGCAACGGATACGCTATTAGGCATCTGCATCTGTCCACCATAGAGCTGCTCTATCAACGAACCAAAGAAATCGTAGTAGCTGTTTCCTTTAGACACCACCTCTGTCTTGATGTGAACTACGGTGTTCACTGTCTTCTCTGCGGCATCTACAAAATTATCTTCACCATTATAAGACACAAAACTTGCTCTCACAGCAGGTATATTATTTTCATCAATAGTGTTAGTCTGTATTTCAGCATTTGCCATGACTTGCTTCATCTCACGTTGCGACACATACAGATTGACGGTAAGAACACATAATGCTATCACGATAGCACCTAAAGTTACGAATAATACTTTTGTTTTACTTTTCATGTTTTAAAAATTAGTTAGTTATTAAATGATGTCTGTCATTGTTTTAAAAATCTTTTCAGGAGACATCGTGCCTGATTTCTTTTAAGAGTAAAGATTCTTTTTCGATATGGTTTTTTTTTAAAAAAATGCTATTTTTACAACATCAAAATTCCTGCCAAAACAAGAATGTCTTTAAACTGAATATTTTTATGAACAACACTATAAATCAAAACATTAAGTTTAGCAAATTCCATGGTGCCGGTAATGACTTCATCATGATAAACGCAATAGAAAAGGAAATATTATTAAGCGAGGAATTAATATATAAAATGTGTGATCGTCGCATTGGCATCGGAGCTGACGGTCTGATAGTTTTATCTCCATCAGACAATTACGATTTTAAGATGAGATACTACAATTGCGATGGCAAGGAAAGTACATTCTGTGGCAATGGCGGTCGTTGCATAGCAGCTTTCGCATATCAGCAAGGTATTATAAAAGAGAATGCGACATACGAAGCTGTCGATGGCATTCATAATGTCAGTGTTTTGCAAAAATCTATTAACGAATTCCATGTGGAATTGTCAATGTGCGACATTTTGTCTTATAAATATGACGAAAACACCCTTTTAATCAACACAGGTTCACCACATTATGTTAAAAAAATTAACAATCTGTCAGATTTAGATGTCAATGCTGAAGGGGCAAAAATACGTTATGACAAAGAAATATCAGAAGATGGTGTCAATGTCGACTTCTTATTAAACGATAATGGCAAGATTCGCATAAGGACATACGAAAGAGGCGTCGAGAATGAAACTCTTGCATGCGGCACTGGCGTAACGGCTTCTGCAATAGCAGCTTCTTTATGGTTCGGAGGTAACGATATTGATGTATATACACAAATCGCTAGACTTAACGTAAAATTCGATAGAGAAAATGATCATTTCACAAACGTGATTTTATCAGGTCCGGCGACTTTCGTTTTTGACGGAATATTTATCTTTGCACCTCAAAAATAAAATCCATGTTTGCACAAGACGAAAACTTAATCATAAGAGCTGCTGAGCCAAGAGACGCTTCATTAATATATAGGTGGGAAAACGACCAAGAAATATGGAGAGTCAGCGAGACTTACATGCCATATTCTCTTTATCAGATTGAAGAATTCCTGCTGAACAACAGCGACTTGTTCTCCGCAAGACAGATTCGTTTCATCATAGAGAGAAAAGAAGACAGACAAAACATCGGATGCATCGACATTTACGACTTCGACCCTATACATTTGAGAGCAGGCATTGGAATATTATTACAGAAAGAGTTCAGAAAACAAGGCTACGCGCAAGAAGCTCTACAACTCCTCCTCGACTACTGCTTTAAAACTTTGATGCTTAAACAGGTTTATTGTTTAATAGACGTACTAAACACCGACAGCATCAACTTATTTACAAAGATAGGTTTCGAACAATGCGGTTACCGCAAAGAATGGATTAGGACTCCAAATGGATTTATAGACGAAATAGAACTTCAATATATCAACAAAAACTTCAAATGAAGACACTCAAATCTTATCATAAAGAACATATCGAGAAAATGAAGAAAATGAAACGGATATCATTAGGTGTATTTTGTATCTTATTGATATTGTTTGCTTTTATTTTTGTTAAAATGTATAATGCAATCATCAACCCAAACACCTCAACGAAGGAAGATTATTCTTTATACATATATTCCAATGACGATTTCGAAACGATAAAGAACACTCTGTATTCCGATAGCATCATCATAAATAAAAAATCATTCGAATGGTTCGCAAAGAAAATCGATTATCCTGAATATATCAAATCGGGACATTATGTCATTAAAGACGGTATGAATAACCGCCAGTTGCTTAATATGTTACGTTCCGGAAGCCAGAAGCCTGTCAAGTTCACCTTTAATAATATAAGAACCATAGAACAGCTTGCATCTCGTATTGACGAACAGCTCGAAACCGATTCGCTTTCAATATTAAATGCTATCAGAGCAAACGAGACTTTTAAAGAAATGGGATTTGACAAGGAAAGTGCAGCGGCTTTGTTTATTCCTAACACATACGAATTATATTGGAATATAGAAGCTGAGGAGTTCGTGGAGAAAATGATTAATGAATACAATCATTTCTGGAACAAAGACCGTTTGAATAAAGCTAAGAAATTAAACTTAACTCCTATTGAAGTCAGTGTTTTAGCATCTATAGTAGACAAAGAAACCACCAAGGTGTCAGAGATGCCACGTATCGCTGGAGTGTATCTCAACAGACTGAAAAGGCACTGGCTACTTCAAGCAGATCCGACTTTAGTCTTCGCACTCGGCGACTTCGAAATAAAAAGAGTGCTCGATGTTCACAAAGAGATAGACTCACCTTATAACACATATAAATATGTTGGTCTTCCTCCAGGTCCGATATGTATCCCTTCAATAGCTGCTATCGACGCTGTCCTAAACGCTGAAAACCACAAATATTTCTATTTCTGTGCAAAATCAGACATGTCGGGATATCATGTGTTCGCAAGAAATATGAAAGAACATAACATCAATGCTGAGAGATACAGAAAAGCATTGAATAAAAAGAAAATCTGGAAATAACTTATTGTCAATTCATAATTCATAATTCATAATGCATAATTATAGGTTCAAGGTTCAAAGTTCAAAGTTCAAAGTCTTATTGATTTTACTTGCTTTTTCATTGACTGCTTTCTCACAGGAAAACGATTCTTTAAGAGACGTCAAGAGAAATGTCGGTATTGTCTTAGGTGCTGAGGCTGCGCTTTATGCAGGTTCTATGACAGGATTGTATTACCTATGGTATGCTGGCTACGACCAAAGTCCTTTTCATCTTCATAACGACAACAACAACTGGCTGCAAATGGATAAAGCAGGACATGCGGCATCTGCTTATTACGTAGGAGCACTTGGCTATGAGACACTTCGTCTCGCTGGCTGGGATGAGAAAAAATCTCTGATATACGGCGGTCCTCTTGGATTGGCATTTCTTACTACAGTAGAATTTTTCGACGGACTTTCATCTGGATGGGGATTCTCATGGGGCGATATGGCTGCCAACGCTTTTGGAACTGCTTTGTTTATGGGACAACAAGCTCTTTGGCATGAACAGAGAATATCTATGAAATACTCTTACCATAACACTCAGTTTCCTCAATATTGTCCTAGTCTCTTAGGTTCAACTCTACCCGAAAAAATGTTAAAAGATTATAACGGTCAGACTATATGGATGTCTTTTAACATTAAATCTTTATTCCTTGACAAAAACTCAAAATTCCCATCATGGATAAACCTTGCATTGGGATATAGCGGGAATGGCATGACACACAGCACTTATAACCCGACACCAGAGTTCATCCGCACACGACAATTCGTACTTTCACCTGATATAGACCTGACAAGAATACCTGTGAAAAACAAGTTTCTTAAAACGACTTTGAAAGTGTTAAACATTATTAAGATTCCTATGCCTGCAATAATGTTAGATTCACAAGGCAATTTCAGTGCATATTGGTTATACTTCTAAAAAAACTGACGACCATTGTCTGTTGACCATCGACTTTTTATTATCTTTGTAGAAAATTAATTTATATGAAAAGAATATTTAAGACAATAGCATTTGCATCATTATTATTTTTAGCAAGCTGCGGCAATAATCCAGAAAAATCAAGAAATTTCTATGACAAAGGCATGGATTATCTCTACTGCTCACAATTTGAAGAAGCAATAGAAAATTTCGACAAAGCCATAAAATACAACGACCAAAACCATGAAGCTTATTTCTATCGCGGATGTGCAAAATACAACATCTTCCAAAGAGAATCTGCAATAGAAGATTATAACAAGACTTTAGAACTGAACCCAAATTACCTTCAAGCATATTTTAATCTTGGTTTGTATTACAGAAGCATAAACGATTATGACATGGCATGCTATTACTTCAAAATAGCTGAAGCTAAAGGCAGACCTAATATGGAAGATTATACAAAACATTGTAGATAATCTGAACTAATAACTATTATGGTAAAGACTATAATTTGGGATTGGAACGGGACTCTGCTTGACGACCTTGATTTGTCTTTGGAATCCGTAAACATCTTGCTTGAAGAGAGAAATCTTCCTGCATTAAGCGTAGAAAAATATAAAGATATATTCTGTTTTCCTATCGTTGATTACTACGTGAAAGCTGGTTTCGACTTTGAAAAAGAAGCTTTTGAAGTACCTGCAAAAAAATATGTAAAGCTTTATGCATCCAAAGCATCTGAATTGAAATTGTTCCCAGATGTGGTTGACACTCTTACATACTTCAAGGAAAACAACTACCGTCAAATTGTGTTGTCTGCAATGAGAGACGATAACCTTAAACTGATGATTCATAATGCTGGCATCTCTCATTTCTTTGACGGCATCTTCGGAATCAAAGATAATTACGCCAGAGAGAAAGTCACTATTGGCAAACAAGTCGTGCAGGATTTAAATCTCAATCCTTCAGAATGTCTTATGATTGGCGACACATTACATGACGCTGAAGTCGCTGAACAATGTGGCTTCGACTGTATTCTCTGCAGCAGAGGACATGTCTCAAAAGAGAGACTGCAATCCACAAAGCGCGTAATCGTTGATGAACTTAGAGCTTTGAACTCTGAACTTTGAACTATGGCAGAATATTCTTCGATATTATTAGAGAAAGCAGTTGATGAATTGTCAAAGTTACCTGGCATCGGAAAGAAGACTGCGTTACGATTAGCACTTCATCTCTTAGGTGAAGAGAAAGTCATGACTGACCAATTGTGCAAGTCGTTGAGTGATATGAGAAATAACATAGTATTATGTAAACGCTGCTATAACATCAGCGATGAGCCTATCTGTTCGATTTGTTCTAATCCAAAACGCGACGAGTCGTTGTTATGTGTGGTAGCTGATATGCGCGATGTTCTGGCTATTGAAAGGACATGTTCATTCAACGGACTATATCATGTTTTAGGCGGCATCATAAATCCTATAGAAGGAATCTCACCAAATGACTTAAGAATAAACGAGCTGCTCGGAAGAACTGTCAATGAAGATATAAAGGAAATTATATTGGCTTTGCCTGCGACAATAGAAGGCGACACTACCAACTATTATCTTTCAAGAGTGTTAAAAGATTTTAAAGGAACTATCAGCACCATCGCTAAAGGAATTTCTGTCGGCGACGCACTTGAATACGCTGACGAAGTGACCCTGGGAAGATCTATCGCAAATCGTATTCCGTATAATAAAAATTGAAAATTGAAAGTTGAAAATTGAAAATTGGTAGAGACGTACCAATTACACCTATGAAATAAACAATTTGTAATTGTTGCGTCTATCAAATTAAAATTGAGAATTAGTTGTCAGAGTCAAAGTCCATACTCAATTGTTCATTCTTAATTGTCAATTCTTCATTCTCAATTATTAATTCTTCATTCTCAATTGCACATTGTACATTCTCAATTTCTTCAAAGAGGTCGAGCTGGTTTTCCGTGAGATATAATTCAGCCGGGACTTCGTACTCATAATGTGAGATAAAGCGTTCAATGCTTCTCTTCACTAGTTTTATAGGCGTTATCTTTCTCGCCTTGCAGTAATTCTTAAGAGACTTATACTGACCAGAAGTCAATTTAAAAGTCACCGCGTGATATTTATACCTGCGGCGACTTTTCTTCTTATTGACATTAGATGACATAAAGTTTTAGTTTTCAGTTTTAAATTTTCAATTTCCCATTGCTTCATCAAGCATCATCTGTGCAAGGCGTTCTGCTTCAGCCTCTGTCTTGCCTTCTGAATATACTCTGATGATAGGTTCTGTATTTGACTTACGCAAATGTACCCAGCCTTCTTCAAAGTCAATCTTGACACCGTCGATGGTTGTAACTTGTTCGTTCTTGAACTTGTCGGCAATCTTTGCTAAAATCATATCCACGTTTGTAGAAGGATCGAGTTCAATCTTATTCTTCGACATGTGATATAATGGGAATTTAGATTTCAATTCAGAACATGTGCATTTTTCTTCACAGAGATATGTAAGGAAAAGTCCTACGCCAACCAAGGCATCACGGCCGTAATGCAATTCTGGGTAAATGATACCGCCATTGCCTTCGCCGCCGATAACAGCATTGACTTCCTTCATCTTTTCAACTACATTGACCTCGCCTACTGCAGCTGCAAAATATTCAGCTCCGAATTCTTTTGTGACGTCACGCAAAGCTCTTGTTGAAGAAAGGTTTGAAACAGTGTTGCCTTTTTTATGTTGTAAGATATATGAAGCTACAGTAACGAGAGTGTACTCTTCGCCATACATCTCGCCTTTTTCGTTGATGAACGCAAGACGGTCAACATCAGGGTCAACGACGATACCGAAGTCAGCACCTACTTCTTTAACCTTAGCGCAGGTGTCTACCAAGTTAACAGCAAGAGGTTCTGGGTTGTGAGCGAACTCACCTGTCACTTCGCAGTTTAATTCAATGATATCAGTGACGCCTAACTTACGGAGAAGCATTGGTATTGCGATACCGCCTGTTGAGTTGACAGCATCGACAACGACTTTAAGATTAGCTTTTGCGATGATATCTTTATTTACGAGAGGAAGATTGCAAACCATATCAACATGACGTTCTATCCAGTCGTTTTCAAGAGAATATGTTCCTATTTCGTCTATGTTAGAGAATTCGTAGTCGTCGGCAGCTGCTTTTTCGAGTAGCCACTCTCCATCTTCTTTAGAGATAAACTCTCCTTTGTTGTTCAATAGTTTAAGAGCGTTCCATTGTCTTGGGTTATGGCTTGCTGTCAAGATAACGCCACCGTCGGCTTTCATTTCTGTGACAGCTACTTCAACAGTTGGAGTGGTGCTGAGACCGATGTCAACGACATCTACGCCCATAGCTTGTAAGGTTCCACAAACCAATTGATTTACCATCGTTCCAGAGATACGACCATCGCGACCTACGACGATGCGAGGACGGTTTATGCCAGAACGGCGAATCAAACAAACAAATGATGAAGTAAGTTTTACAATGTCAACTGGAGTGAGTCCGTTGTCAGGTTTTCCACCGATAGTTCCACGGAAACCAGATATAGATTTTATTAATGTCATAGCTTTATATTTTTTGCAAATATAAGGTAGTTTTTCTTAAATTTGCAAAAAAAAGATATGGGTTTTAACGACGATAATTTTCTGGATGATTACGAGATTCAAGAGTTGATTAATAAGTTTGAAAGTCAGCTTGAAAGCGGCATGCCATTGTTTTTCGATGCCGATGAATTGAATATCATACTTGAACATTACGTTCAAAAAAATGACATACCAAAAATCAATATAATTGCTGACTTAGCAAGCACTTATCATGAAGCCAACCCTCTCACCAAATTGATAATGGCAAAGAAATATCTCTCAGTACAAGATGCGGCAAACGCATTGCCATATCTTCTCGACGAGAGCAATAATGCTGACGACCCGGATTATCAGCTGAGTTTAGGATATTGTTATTCCTTAATGGATGAGCATAAGAAATCATTGTCGGCATATAAAAAAGCTGTAAAACTTTTAGAGAAAGAAAACTGCGACGACATTTACAACTCTATGGCTGTGGAATATATGATGCTGCGTGACTTTGAACGTGCGCTTCATTATTTTCAAAAAGGCATCAAGGCAAGTCCAGATATCGCAGAACAATATGCAGAGATAACGAACTGCTATTTCTTCCTCGACAAAGCTGACGAAGCCATCGAGTTCTTCAAAGGCGAAGTCGATAAAAACCCATATAGCATAATAGCTTGGATGACATTAGGCAACTGTTATCTGAGACTGCAGCTCCTCGAAAAGGCTGTAGAGCAATATGAATTCGCGATGGCTATAGACCAGCACTTCCCTAGCGCTTATGTCAATATCGCGACGATATACAATGAGTTAGACAGATATCAAGACAGCATCGACATCATTGAAGAAGCATTTAGAAATAATGTCAAGAAACCTATCTTGTATTGTCTCTACGGCGAAGCCTTGGCAAAGACAGGTAACAAACTAGATGCTATAAACAACTTCAACAAGGCTATCGAGTTAGATGAAAACATAGCTGAAGCATACGCTGGATTAGGATTTATCTTCTGTGAAGAAAACAACCATCATTCGGCGATTAAGTTCCTGAAACGAGCTCACCAACTCGCGCCTTATAACACTGATTATATCTTCGTTCTCGTTGAAGAACACAATAAAATTGAGAAATTCAAGACATCATTAAAATATCTTAAGGAAATTGAAGAACTTTTTCCTTACGATGTGAATTTATACATCGCATACATGGAAGTCTATATTTTGTTAGACGATGTGAAAAATGCGATAAAATACATTGAAAAAGGATTGAAGATGCTGGGACGACAAGCACCATTGTTATACAGACTAGCATTCATAAATTTCGTTGATGAAGATTATGAAGCTGGTATGTTAAACCTTGAAGAAGCACTGAACATAGATTTCGAAGGCGTTCATGAATTCATCGACTTCGACCCTAATTTCATTATGAATAACGAAGAAATAGTTAATTTAATAGACAGATATAAAAAACAACAAATCAACTAATATGAATCAATACATCGCTAACTTTTTCAAAGGAATAGGCATAGGTTCTGCCAACGTAATCCCAGGAGTTTCTGGAGGAACAATAGCTCTTATCACAGGTATCTTTGAACGCTTAATCAATGCGTTAAAATCTTGCAACTTAACTGCTATCAAATTATTCTTCACAGGTAAATTCAAGGAATTTGCACAGCACATCGGTAAAGCGATCCAGGCACATGAAGGCTGGCTGGCAAATTTAAAAGCAATGGTAGATTCAGAAAGCATCCTGCCGCTTCAGCTGAATGCTTCCAAATGTGGATTTGGCCACTTCTACTACTCCATGACTCCTAAGAATCCGGCTCTGAAAGAGACCTGGAAGGGCTTAGAAGCTAAGCATGTTAAGTTCCATGGATATGGTAAGAATGTCATTGATGCGTTAATGAAGAACGACGTAGCTTCTGCAAGAAAACTTTATGAAGAGGCAGATGCTTACTCACATGAATTAATCAACGATCTGAAAACATTAAAATCTATCGCAGAGAGTAGTAACTAATATATAAGAGAGCCT
>JBGVQR010000063.1:0-4417 GCA_045127605.1 Candidatus Limimorpha sp.
CTGACTGGTCACTGAGCTTGTCGAAGTGACAATTTGCCTTCGACAAGTTCAGACACAATCATCAAAAACTTGTAGTCTTGTTGTCATGTGGTCTTGTTGACTTAAAATAAAAATTATGAAAAAGACTTTACTACTTACATTAGCATTGATGCTTACAGCGATGGCATTTGCACAGAGCCACGCTTATTTAAATGAAAGTTTCGATGGTGGAAACTTTCCAGAAGAATGGACTAGATTATCTGTTGGAAAAGACAACTGGGTAATATCAAATTCTGCCAATGCTGGCGGCGAAGCTAACGAACTGATGTTCTACTTCATGCCTCCGCTTTTCAACGAGACATCACGTGTCGTCACACCAGCGTTGAACATGAAAGACGCAAACGAAGTGGTCGTAAGTTTCAAACATGCTCTCGACAATCAAATCAATTCTTACACTCTTGGCATTGCCACATCACTCGACACCATCAACTGGAATGTCGCTTGGGAACAACAATACGAAGCATCAGGACGTTACGAAGTGTTCGAACTCATCAGCACTCCTGACTTAGGCAATGACAATGTCTATTTCTGCCTCTTCTTCAAAGGCTCTTCATTCACACTCAACGGATGGTATTTCGATGATTTCGTCATCACATCACAAGAAAGCCTCGACTTAGGTATGACATCTATCGACGTTCCAGAAATGAGCAACTACGGCGAACACGAAGTCTCATTCACTGTACAAAACATAGGCTCATCTGCAATAACTTCATTCGAAGCTCAATTTACCATCAATGATATAGTCGTAAAAGAAACATTCAACACAAATATTGGAACATTAGATTTCCAACAATTTACATTCTCTGAAAAAATTTATATCGTTCCTGGAACATATAACGTTAATATAGAAATATTGTCTGTCAACGGACAAGACGACAGCAATGAAAGCAACAACGTCTTAGAAAAAAGTATCGCTACTGGCATGGGCTATGCTTCAAGAATTCCTATGATAGAACACTTCTCAAGCTCTACATGCGGACCATGTGTCAGCGCGAATTCAATGATGCTTCAAGTAGAAAATGAAAACCCAGGCAAATATACTTACACAAAGTATCCTGTAAAATGGCCAGGTCTCGGCGACCCTTACGCCACTAACGAATGTAAGACAAGAGTAGATTACTACGAAGTTCAAAATGCTCCTGAGCTTTATCTCGACGGTACATCTCAAGGTTATTCCGTTGTGACACCTGACGCTCTCAACGCAGCTTACGGAACACCAACATACGCCGACATAAGAGGAGCTTTCAATGTTGAAGGCAACATCATCACCGTCACAGCCGACTTCATGTCATATATCGCGATGGACAGCGTAAGAGCTTATATCTCTGTCAACGAAAAGACTACAACAGAAAATGCTAGCACTAACGGCGAGAAAGAGTTCCATCACATCACAATGAAGATGTTGGAAAGTCCTGAAGGAAATATCATCAATATCAAAGCTGGTGAATACACTCGTCTCGAGTTTTCATATGACATGGAAAAATCTCATATGGAAGAAATCAACGACCTCGAAGTAGCTCTTTGGTTACAAAACTACAAGACCAAAGAAATATATAACAGCCGTTTCGCTTACGATTACACAAGCCACTGCTACCCTGTTCAAAACATGAAAGCTATAGAAATCCTCGATTGCACAGGTGCTGTAGAAATAAGCTGGGAAGCTCCAGAAAAAGGAAACCCTATTGGATATAACATCTATATCAATGGAAAATTGATTGCAGAAAACAATTCTAATGAGTTAAGTTACCATTCTGAAGACCCTCAACTTATCGAAGAAGTACGTTCAGGAACATCTATCGCTGAAGTAGTCGCTGTTTATGAAAATAACAAAACATCAGTAAGTGTTGCAAAAGTTCTCAATGGCATATGGGATAATGTTAAAGAAAATTTAGCAACAGACAATATTAAGGTATATCCTAATCCTGTTAGCGACAGGCTTTATATTGAGACTGAAACTCAAGCACTGACTATTGAGATTTATGATGTTTATGGAAGACGCCAAGTCACCGAGACACTAAGTCACCAAGGTAATGTAGTTATTGATGTAGAGAATTTGAAATCTGGAATTTATTTCGTTAAGATAAATACAGAAAAAGGAAATATAGTTAAAAGAATTATTAAAGACTAAGGCTGTTGGCTATTGGCTTTTTGTTGTTAGGTCACTGAGCCTGTCGAAGTGACAATCTGCCTTCGACAAGCTCAGGCACCAGCATCAAAAACTTGTAGTCTTGTTGTCATGTGGTCTTGTTGACTTAAAAAGAATATTATGAAAAAGACTTTACTACTTACATTAGGTATGATATTCTCAATGATTGCATTGGGACAGAATACCATCAATCTCATCGATGAAGATTTCAGCGACAGCGGTTATCCTGATGGATGGACAAAAGCCGGTGTTGGTATCAATAACTGGTATGTCTCCCCTAGCTTCGGAGCTGGCGGAAAACCTAACGAGATGCAGTTATCATGGAGTCCATGGTTTAATGGTGCTGCACGTTTCGTGTCACCTGCAATTGACTTAGCTGGTATAAACAGTGCCATGTTATCATTAGACGTTTATGTCGTTATGTTCAGCGGAAAAGCAAAAATTGGAGTAGCGACATCAGCCGATGATGGCGTCACCTGGAACGATGTTTGGACAGAAGAATATACTGCAACAGAAAAAGTTTCCATCCTTAAAAACATAAGCAGCCCCGACATGGGACAACATAACGTTAAATTCTGTTTCTACTTCGAAGGCAACTCTTCTGCAATACAAAGCATCTACTTCGACAACTTCAAAGTTTATATCGTAGAAAGCATCGGCATTGAGACCACAAGCATCGACATTCCTAAATACATCATACAAGGAGAACACCCTATCGATTTCTCAGTAAGAAACATAGGCGAGACTGCAATAAAATCATTCGAGGCAAGATGTAACATCAATGGCGAAGAAGCATTTACTGAGTCATTCTACACTGAAATGAATTATCTCGATACTAAACAATTTACATTTGAAGACATGTACGACTTCAACTTCGGTGAAGATTACGAAATAGAGATTGAGATATTCAGAGTGAATGACGATGAACTTGAAACCATTGACGAGCACACAAAAGAAATCGGCATCGCTATGTATGGAACACAAAAGACTCCTATGATAGAACATTTCTCAAGCTCAACATGCGACCCTTGCGTTGCTGTCAACAACACCATGGCAGAACTCACACACAATAACGAAGGCAAATATACATACACAAAATATACTGTCAACGGTCCTGGCTTGGGTGACCCTTATTTCACACAAGAAGTAGGTACAAAAATGTCTTATTATAACGTACTCAGCGTCCCTCAAGTACATTTTGACGGCATGCTCACCGACAAGACAAATCTCAACGACGAGACATTACAAAGCTATTATAACACACCAGCAATCGCCAATGTTAGAGGCGCATTCAATGTAGAAGGCAACACTATAAATGTCGTCGCCGACTTCATGACATATTTCAATACAGAAAACATCAAGGCTTACGTCTCCGTCAATGAAAAGACTACAACAGGTAATACTGCTACTAATGGAGAAACAGAGTTCCATCATGTCATGATGAAGATGTTAAGCGGTGACCAAGGAAAAGAAATCAACATCAAAGCTGGCGAATATCAACGCCTTGAGTTCTCTTATGACATGTCTAACACCAATATGGAAGACATCAACGACCTCGAAGTAGCCTTATGGATACAAAACGACTCAACACAAGAAATATACAACAGTCATTTCGCTTATGAATATACAAGCCACTGCTACCCTGTCGGAAACATCACCACATCTATAAGCAACAACAATTTAAAAGTAAAATGGAACACTCCTGAAAAAGGAAATCCTGTTGGCTATAATGTATATCTCGACGGCGTATTAGCTTCTGAAAATATCTCATCATTAGAATATGCTTCAGAATTTAAAAACAACCAATATGTTGAAGTGGTGGCTGTTTATGAAAACGGCAAGACTTCAATCGGTGTTGTTAAAGAAATAACAGCTGAAGAAAACGTCAGTGATATTTTCACAGACAATATCAGCGTCTACCCTAACCCAGTTCAAGACAGACTTTATATTGAGACACTGACTCAGACACTGACTATTGAGATTTATGATATTTATGGAAGAGTTCAAAATCTCAGAAACTCAGAAACTCAGAAACTCAGAAACTCAATTGATTTGTCAAATTTGAAAGCAGGAATCTATTTCGTTAAGATAAATACTGAAAAAGGAAATATAGTTAAAAGAATTATTAAAGACTAAGGCTATTGGCTTTTGACTGCTGGCTTTTTGTTGTTAGGTCACTGAGCCTGTCGAAGTGACAATCTGCCTTCGACAAGCTCAGGCACCAGCATCAAA
>JBGVQR010000064.1:0-10553 GCA_045127605.1 Candidatus Limimorpha sp.
GCCACAAGTCGTTGAAGACATCCAGTATCGTCTTGCTTTCAAAAAGAACAACGTCTTTCAGACGAGTTACGAGCGTAAGAACGTGACATATAACGTCATCCACGAGGCCGACAAATTCGGACTTATGTATCGTCTGCTGAAAAAGACGAACACTGGCAGCGGCATCGTCTACGTGAGAAGCCGCAAGCGCACCAAGATAATCGCCGATTGGTTGCAGTCTGTTGGTATCAGCGCTTCGTTCTATCACGCAGGTCTCGACGCAAAGACTCGCGACTATCGCCAACAACTTTGGATGGATGGCAAAATCAAAGTCATAGTAGCCACCAACGCCTTCGGCATGGGCATCGACAAACCTGATGTGCGTCTCGTCATTCACATGGATTTGCCCGACAGCCTCGAGGCTTACTTCCAAGAAGCAGGACGTGCCGGCCGTGACCTTCAACCTTCAGAAGCATTCTTGCTTGTCGCTGACACCGACATAAACAAGCTGAAAGAAAACACAGGCAGCTCTTATCCAGACCTTGACAAGATAAGAATGATATACAATGCCATTGGCAATTACCTACAGATTCCTATCGGAGCTGGCGAGAACCAGACTTACGACTTCAACATCGATGAGTTTGTTCAATATTATAACTTCTCTTTGCTCGAAGTTTACAATGCCATAAAGCTCATCGAAAGAGAAGCTTACTTTATGACATCAGAAGCACTCGACACTCCTTCAAAAGTGCATATCAGAGCTAATCGTGAGGATTTGTATCGTTTCCAAATTGAATACAAGGAATACGATATAATAATAAAATACATGTTAAGAAGCCTCCCTGGAGTGCTAAGCGATTTTGTCAACATCAGAGAGGAACAGATATCGCAGAAGACAGGATTGACAATGGACATCATCAGCAAGCAACTTAAAAGTTTGGAGCGACTCAACTTCCTGACTTACATTCCTCGTAACGACAAGCCACAGATTCAGTTCTTGACCCCAAGAATTGATACAAGATATTTTTCTTTATCTGACGAGATATACAAAAACAGAAAAGAAGATGCAGCGAGACGAGTTCAGGCTGTGATTGATTTTGTCAACAACAATGAAGAATGCAGAAGCGTGCAGCTCTTAAGATATTTCGGTGAGAACATAAAGAAAAGCTGCGACAAATGTGATGTTTGTTCTTCTAAAAACAAGATGAGTCTCAGCGAACAAGAATATCAGGAAATCAGCGAAGCTATTATTAATGAACTAAAAGAAAACGAAGCTAACATCCACGATATCCTTCATTTGAACCAAAACTATCATGAAGAAAAAGTCCTGACCACCATCAAGTGGATGCTAGATAATAATATCGTAAGACAAGACGAAGAAGGGATGTTGAGGATTTGAGTTATTGAGTTGCCAAGTCTCTGAGTTGCTGAGTTATTTGATAGTCTCAACAACTCAACAACGTAGCAACTTAGCAACTTAGTAACTTAGCAACTTAGTAACTTAGTAACTTAGTAACTTAGTAACTCATAATATACTCCAACGCTGCATCCAATTGTCCTTGAACACCTGCGTCTCTAGTAAGGACTTCTTTATTTGGCGTGAAGCCTTTTCCTTCTGGAACGAAACCGTCATGTGTCTTGATTTCATATGTTGAAGTATATACATAATGTCTTTCTTTTTCAATATCACCGAAAGGACCTCCGTATGTCAAGTCAACAGCATCAGACAAAAGCGGACCGGTTGCACCGTATGTGCGTTCACCTATGACATAACCTGTTGGCAACTGTGAAATGTTGTAAGTTGTAATCTCACCCATACTGATAGAATAGATATTAGACAAGACAACGTATGGTATATTTTCTGAAGCCAAGTCACGGTTTTCTGAAGAAGGCTTGATTGTCACTGGTGACCATACTGAATGTTCGAGTCTGCCTGGACCTTCTTTATAACGAGTATAGATAGCTTCAAGATCTTTCTTGATAAATGGAGACACCACATAATTCAAGTCTGAAAGATAACCTCCGTTGTTACAACGGTTGTCGAGGATAACGCCTGCCAATTTATTTTTAGGTGTCTTCAATGCTGCGTTTTTCCATTTGTCTATCAACTGAGCAGCTTTGTAATATGGTGAAGATATATTATTCAATCCTGACATTATAACACTCATCTTATATCCATTTTGCCAGAGATAAGGAACATATCTTCCGTCAGGAAGTTCGAATAAAATATAGCATATTGTTACGTGAACGTCATCAGTATTGACTTTTTCATATCCGCTATAAGAAATTTTATAACCTTGCACTGAATTTGAAGCTAATTTCTTGTTAAACTGGCTTATTTCATCAGAAAGTTTATGACTTTCTTTATAGTAATAATCTCTCTTTTTAATTTCGTTATTAGCAGGATTAATACTTAAGACATTATCCCATGAATATGAATAGAAATTCTTCACTTGAATAGACATATGATGATCTATAAGACCACCCATTGCTTCTTCATATAAAGCCTTTAATTCTTGTGTACTAACCGCATTACCTGATTCTACTCGCAAATCCAATGCTTCAAACTGAGGCATAAATTTTTCATAGACCTCATCCCAGTCTGTTTCATCAACATCCCAGAACACGTAACCTGTATTGATATTATTCCAAAGAACTTCGAACTGTTCTGCGTATGTGCTATATGCCAAATTGGTAGTCTCGCCAATGTAAGGCACATAATCAGGAGTTTTTCTACATGAAGAGAATGTCAGCGCAAGTGCTGCTAATATTAATAAAGATATTTTACGCATGGTTATTATAATTTATAAATTACACCTAATGTTAATGAAGCAGTGTTGTTATATCGTGGATCTGGCGACACCTTGCTTATTTTCATATAACTCATCAAGTCATAATAGAATAAAGCGTCGAATTCCATAATAACTTTATCTGACAATTCAAAGCTTAATCCTGGACCAGCGACCAGACCAGCGACGAAACGATTGTGATATTCATTAAACTCCATCTTCTCGTCAAAAGCGATTGTCTTATCGTAGATATCAAATGTTTTTCCACTGACATTTGCCATCATCCAATAACTCGCATAGGCTCCCATCATAAAATGTCCACGAACTTTTGTTCCACCGAAAGTGAAATCTGCCATAACAGGAACTGTAAGATACTTGTTATTGTAATCAGTATAAATATCTTTAACAGCATTCAAGTTACGTTTCATGGTATGAGAACGTGACAACATTTCAACATTGGCTCTCATTGCGAACCATTCATTAACCTGATATGACAATATGAGACCATAATCTGCGCCGTTTTTAGCATGATATGTCTCGTCAATACGACCTGAATTAGAGCGAGTGACAGAATTAAAATCGAGTCCGCCCTTCAGTCCAATTCCCAATTGCGCACTGACATTTGTTGTCAGCGCAACGAAAAGTACTAAAATTAATAATTTAACTTTGTTCATAATTCCTTTTTTTATGCTTTGCAAATTTAAGAAATTAACAAATAAAAAAAAGACCGCCGAAGCGATCTTTCTACTTTTTTTTTGTAATATCTTAGAGACCCTTTACAAGTTCAGCACCTGCTTTAAATTTAACCACAGTTTTTTTCTGCAATCATAATCTCTTTGCCAGTTTGTGGGTTGCGGCCTTTTCTTGCTGGATGTTTTGTTGTTGAGAATGTACCAAAACCTACCAATGATATGCGTTCGCCTTTTTGTAAAGCTTCTGCTGATGCATCCATGAATGCTTCGAGTGCTTTTTTAGCGTCAACCTTTGTCATACCTGCTTTCTCTGCGATGACATTTACTAATTCTGCCTTGTTCATACTAATTCTATTTAGATTAAAATACAAATTAAAATTGTTAAGTAACTATAACTTAATCGTTTTCGCTTACAAATCTAATTATTTATTTCAAAAAAACAAAGATTTTTTTCAAGAAAAGCTCATATTTTTCACAAATACGACAAAGGTTTTTTACTCATTTTTCCGAAAGGCTTGTATTTACTAGAAAACACAACAATCGACAGAATTTCAATTTATTTTAAAGAATGTATTTTTTTCTTCTTTTTAATAAAAAAATCGTACATTTTTTTACTTTCTTTGAAGCATTTTCATATAAAAATTGCGATATTTAGTATTAAAAAAATCACAATTTATATAAAAAAAAGAATCTAATCTCACATTTTCATAAGATTAGATTCCCATTATTACGATTAAAAATTATATCATTTTACCATCCATTCTCCTTCTAAGCGAGTACCTCTCAAGAAGTCTGCTATAGGCATAGCTTTCTTTCCTGCTTGTTGGATGACTTTTATCGATATATTATTTTTTCCTAAAACAACATCCAGATACGACTTGCCATCAGTTTTTATCTTATATAAATCTGTATCTTCTGATTTATTTTCTTTTAAAGCTACTTCAAAAACCTTGATATCAAGTGTTTCATTATTTTCAGAAACGAATTGCGTGTGCGCTGCTGGATATGGAGACAGACCTCTGATGAAATCATATATAGACTTTGCGTCTTTGGTCCAGTCTATTTTACAATCTTCCTTGAAGATTTTTGGAGCTGGTTTAAGCTGCAGATTATCTCTCTCAATAATCATATCCTGACTCTGTGATTGCACTTTGCCCTCTTCTATTCTTTTAATGGTCTCTACCACGACTTTATTTCCCAGCACCATAAGCTTGTCGTGCAGAGTTCCTGCAGTCTCGTCATCTTCAATGACGACTTTCTCCTGCATTATAATCTCGCCAGTATCGATTTCCTTATCAAGAAGGAATGTCGTGAGACCAGTTTCCTTTTCACCATTGATGATAGCATGATTGATAGGCGCTGCACCGCGATATTGTGGCAACAATGATGCATGAAGGTTGAATGTTCCCATAGGAGGCATGCTCCACACTACTTCTGGCAACATCCTGAAAGCCACTACTACAAACAAATCAGCATTATATGATGAAAGTTCTTCTATAAACTCTGGAGATTTCAGACTTACCGGCTGCAATACTGGCAAGTCATATTTCAAAGCAGTCAGCTTCACATCTGAACTTTGAATCTTCTTACCTCTTCCTGCAGGCTTGTCTGGAACAGTGACGACTGCAGCCACTTCATAACCCGCTGCTATTATTGCTTCCAACTGCGACGACGCAATCTCAGGCGTACCAAAATATACTATCTTCATGTTTTTCTTATTTTTTGCAAAAATAAGAAAAGACAACAGACAACGGACAACAGACAACAGATTTTTTAATTCCTAATTACCAAGTCGCACGTCCGTGCGCCTCTACGCTAGACTCTGAAACTAAGAACTAAGGCTTGGGGCTGTTGAACTAAAAGCCGACTCATAGACTTATAGACTCATAGAGCCTAATCAACTTAAAATATCCCTCATACCCTCAGTTCCTCATACCCTCAATTCCTAACTCCTAACTCCTAACTTCTAACTCTATCCCTAAGATAAGCTTTCTTAGCGTATGACAAGAAGAAAATGACCGACATCAAGGATACTGTAGCTGCCATGATAAACGCAGAGTTATATCCGCCGAGATGTTCAGCGACATAGCCACCGAAAATTATTCCCATACCGATACCCAAGTCCCAGCTTGTCAAGATAGTAGCGTTGGCTGTACCTCTTTTATCGTTAGTAGTCATATTCAAGAACATGGTCTGAACTGCAGGATACATGCTTGCCTGTCCGAATCCTATCACCACCGCAGAGATATAATATCCGTAAAGGTTTTGCCAGAAAGCAAATATGGCATAACCTATGGCAACGACTATAACGCCGTAGGTTGCGTTCCTTGTAGCGAATCCTCGGCTTAAAGCCTTCACTCCAACGACACGCGACAATATCAATCCAATGGCGAACAACATGAAAAATGTTCCAGTTCCTGTAGTGATATTCAAGACATCCTTGCTATATATCGCGATATATGTGGAAAGAATTCCATACGACATAGCTATCAGCGCAATACATATTCCCTGGCTCCAGCCTTGTATCAAGACGAATCTGTCCAACGACATTTTTTTCTTTTCCATTATTGGTGGACGATATTTACAATCGACAAATGAATTAATCAGCAAACCGACCAAGGCGCACACCAATGATACTGTGAATAAAAGGTTATAATCATTAAAACGACTATACAGAAGAAGACTTAATGAAGGACCTACCGCCATAGCAAAGTTGTTGCTAAGTCCCCAGTAGCCTATACCCTCGCCTCTTCTTTGAGAAGGCAGAACATCTATCGCGACAGTATTACTCGACACCGATGTCAATCCGAATGGCGCGCCATGCAATGTTCTTATGACTGCGAACAAGATAATAGAGCCAGTGATGTAATAACCTGCAAAGAACAAGGCGAAAGATGCGTAGGATATCATCAAGACTTTCTTTCTTGAGAATCTATCGACAATATAACCGCTGAAGAAACGTATTGCCAGAGCAGCCACGCTGTAACCGCTCAACACCAGACCTATCATAGCTTTGTCGGCATGAAACACATCACGAAGATACAAAGGCAACAATGGTGTCACAAAATAAAAAGAGAAATACATCATAAAGTTAGCTATCCACAACTTCAAGTAATTGCCAGTGAATAGTCTTACCTTTTCTTCTTTATCTACTGTCGATTTCATTTCTACTTCAAAAAAAAACACCCGACTAAAATCGGGTGTCTAAGTCTTACTTGTTTTTATTATTATTTCATTTCAGCTTGTGCTCTAGCGATATTCTTTTCGATGCTGAAGCCTTCGTTGCTGTTAGGATAGTCAGCTTTGATTTTGTTGTAAGCTTCGATAGCTTTAGCGTAGTTGCCAGCCATTTCGTAAGCCATACCAGCTCTGAGCAAGTACATTGGAGATGTGAAGCTGTTAGCTGATTTAGCAGCTGCGTTTTCGTAAGCTTTAGCTGCTTCTGCAACATTACCTAATTCCATTTGAGCGTCAGCTAATGCGCCTAATGCCAAAGATGAAACTAAAACATCTTTTCCTTTATATGATTTAAGATACTCAACAGCCTTGCTGAAGTCGCCTGTGTTAAGGCAACATACGCCAGCGTAATATTTTGCTAAGTTAGCTGTTTTTGTTCCACCGAAATCGTTGATAACGTCTACAAAACCGAGATAGTTACCATCACCATTCAATGCTGTTGTGAAATTGTCATTTTCAAAATACTGTTCTGCGTGATAAATAGCAGCTTGAGCATCTTTTTCACGTGGTTCTAAATAATACTTCTTAACGCCAAAGAAAGCAAGAACTGCAACGACCATTATTGCCAATACAACAATGATAGCTTTTTGATTATCAATAACGAATTGTTCTGCTCTTGTCAAAGTTGTTTCAATTGATTCAAGGCGTTCATCACCTTCATTCTTAACATTTTGTTTTGCCATATCAAATTATTTTTTTCGAACTGCAAATTTAGTTTTTTTATCTGAAAAAACAACAAAAAAAATAAATATATTTGCTCAATTATTTTATGTGCATAAAACGCATATATCATTACTAATACACATTATTATATTAATGTAAAAATCAGGAATTTAAAAATTAAAATAGATATTGATGATGTCACCAAAAGATCAGGAATTATATAAGTTTTTACAACAATTCACTACAGAAGAAAGAAAAAAACGTTTTGAAGAAGTGCTCAACTACAGAACCCGTCACGTCACTATTGTGTTAGAAGACATCTACCAATCTCATAATGCGAGTGCTGTTTTGAGAAGCTGCGACATCAACGGAATACAAGACATCCACGTCATTGAAAACCGCTGGGTCTATAATGTAAATCCTGACATCGTAGTTGGTAGCGTCAAGTGGTTAGACCTTAAAAAATACAACGAACAAGACTTCAACACTCCTGAGGCCTTCGACAATCTTCACAAGAAAGGTTATAAAATCGTCGCCACATGTCCTCATCAAGACGACTTCACCCCTGACGAACTTCCTTTAGACCAGCCAGTGGCTATAGTCTTCGGAACTGAGAAGACTGGTCTCAGCCAATATGCTTTAGACAATGCCGACATGTACGTCAAGATTCCGATGTACGGTTTCACAGAAAGTTATAACATCAGCGTCTCTGCTGCTTTGATGATGTACACTCTTATGCAACGTTTACACAACAGCGACATCGACTGGCATCTCACCGAGGAAGAGAAAGATGAATTAAGACTCGACTGGAGCAAGAAAAGTATCAGACGCTTCTGGGACTTCGAGCAGAAATTCAGAGAAATGCACCCTGAGTTTTATAAGTAGGATCTGAGGGTATGAGGATTTAAGGGTATGAGGAACTAAGGGTATGAGGGATTCCTCAATTCCTCAGTTCCTCAATTCCTTTAACGACTCTATAAACCAGTTCCTCTCCTGGTCTGGCGAGTCGCATTCTTTCACGTTGGTTTTCTGATATCTCATAATATAATCTATCGGCATCGACGGTAAAGCCTGCTTTTTGAAGAATATCTGCATAGTCTCTGCCGAATTGTCTGACGTGGTCATATTGCCCGAAGAGACGTTCGCGTTCTTTCGGGTCTGTCACGCTTGAATCTTCGAAAGTATCTACATTAGGATTTATAGGCACCATCAAGATAGCCCAGCCTCCAGGTTTCAAGATTCGTTTAATCTCTGAAAAGGCTTTATCAACATTATCAACATGTTCCAAGACATGATTACATATAACCACATCATAAGTATTATCTGGAAGATTGATATCTGTCACATCAAGATGCAGGTCAGCAATAGGAGAATCGAGGTCAGCAGTTGTGTAATCCAAATTCTTCAAGCTCTTGAATTTCTTCAAGAAAGGCTGCTCTGGTGCAAAGTGCAGCACCTTTAAGTTATCAGTGAAGAACCCTGTTTTCTCTTTAAGATACAACCAAAGAAGACGATGACGTTCCAATGACAAACAACTTGGACACAAACGGTTATCCATTGCTTTTCCATAACCGTAAGGCAAAAACTTACGGAAATGTTTTCCGCAGACGGGACACTCGACTTTGTTTCCCCAGTAGAACGGCCTAATCAGAATGCTAAACAAATAACTGAATTTTATCAGTATCTGACGAGGAAACATCTTTGTCAAAAGCGAAATTATCTTCTTCATTTTCAGCGATTATTTTGAAACATCATCATATAACTTTTTTATGGTCTCCGACATCTTCGACCACTCATACTTCTTCTTCTCTTCTATGACATTATTCTCAAAGAATTCTTTTCTGTCGTTATCATAAAAGTCACATATAGCGTCCGCAATCTTAACAGGCTGTGGTTCGACGACATAACCTACTTTTCCATCTGGCACTATCTCTCTCAAGCCACCTACATCTGTCACCAGCATTGGCTTTTCAAAATGGTAAGCAACCTGAGTGACACCACTTTGCGTTGCGGACCTATATGGCTGAACGACCATATCTGCAAGATTAAAGAAGTTCTTCACCTCTTCATCTGGAATATACCTGTCACAAATGATGACCTTATCATTGATTTTATAATTGTCAATCATTTGTAGATAAGGTTCTTTCTTTTCGTAGAACTCACCTGCAACGATAAGCTTAACTGGATAATTGTCAATACGCTCATCAGCCATGGCTTTAAGAAGCAAATCAAGACCTTTGTACTCGCGTATCAAACCAAAGAAAAGAAGATAGTTATATTTATCATCAAGATACAAACTATTTATCGCCAACGACTTATCTTCTCTATCACCATAATGGTCATACAGAGGGTGCGGTGAAAAACATTTAGGTTTTGATTTTTTATCTAGCTTAGAAATATCTTCCAAAACGGATTTTGAAAGAGCCACGAAAGCATCCATTTTTTTCACGAAGCACGGAGAGAAAACTCTATCTAAAACAGATTTTTCATGAGGCATCATATTGTGAACCAAACCTATGCATCGTGTCTTTTTATTCTTTGATATTATCTTAGCCATCTTTGCATAGCAAGGAGCGAAAAACGACATCCAATATGCGAATATGACTATATCTGGATTTTTAGCCTTGATTTCCTTGGCTGTCTTAACCCATGAGAAAGGATTTATTGAGTTTATCCTTCTGAAGATTCTGATGTTTTTTGGTGCAGGAGCATCAGAATACTGAGTCTTGCCAGGAAACAGAATTGATGGATATTGTAATGTAAACGTGTACAGGTGAACATCGTCACCTTCTGCAACGAACTCATTTGCAAGGCGGTCCGTAAACGCCGCTATTCCACCTCTGTAAGGATGCGAGGGGCCTACTACTACTATTTTCATATTATTTTTTTGTCAATTTTAGCAATGACAACACTTTATCGATGATGTCATTAATTTGTTTTGAAATTCTTAATTTATATATCACAACAACTCCCAGCAACGACATTGTGACGGTTCTGATAAACGAGTCTAATATCTGACCTATTATCTCGACATTGAACAATGATATTAATTGATGAGATATGTATTTCTGTACAAACCAATCTATTACAAATAACGCGACTATTATCAGCAGAGTATATAACTCTTTAAAAGATAATGGCGTGACTTTAAGTTTCCACTCAACGAATATTAATAATAAGGTATAATATAATA
>JBGVQR010000065.1:0-3436 GCA_045127605.1 Candidatus Limimorpha sp.
TCCATTTCTCATTAGTTTGAACTTTTTTGTGTATTTTTGCAGTCGCGTCATAGTTCTTTTGTGAAACTACTCCAACAATAGAACTCTTCTCATCGGCATCACTAACCACACATTCAAGTCCTTTCAGCGGTCCTGATGTTACACGAACATAATCGCCAACTTTGAAGTTACTTACTATTGATACTTCAGTTTCTGCATTTTCGAGCAGAAACTTTAATCTCTCAATCTGGTTGTCAGGGATAGGGGTGGCAAATCTTTTCTTATCCTCATCGCTACCAGGGAGTGCTAATAGTTTGTGAATGTACGATTGATCGCGAAGCCACTCTTCCTCTCGCACTGTTGCACGAACAAAAACCACCATAGGCATAATCAATCGATCGACTTTCTTCTTGCGGTCGCTCCATTGGCGTACTTCTTGCTGTGTCGGGATATAGGTATCGTAGCCAACCATACCCAATCGGGTCGCTGTTTTCTTTTCGCAGTTTACCTGAACAAGTACTGCAATCCAGCGTTTTGGGTACGCTTCGCGGTCGTTTGTCCCATTGACAAACGAACCTTTCTCTTTGTGATTTTCGTCCTCCACTGCTATCTTGTTCATAGTAAATAGAGCTTATGTTTTTTGCATAGTTCCACAAAAGAACTATAAGCATTACGTAAGTTTTTGATTTAAGATATTATGCAAAATCGTTTACTGATATTTTTATAACATTTTTAATCATAGCAAACTGATTTATATAAAATTACAAAACGGGCAAAAGAAAACGATTTGTCTCATTAAAATGAAAATATTTTCATAATTCATTTAGTATAAATTCATTCTATAAGGTCATTTAATTTGTTATTAAAGAAAAAATAATTATCCATTTCTCATTAGTTTGAACTTTTTTGTGTATTTTTGCAGTCGCGTCATAGTTCTTTTGTGAAACTACTCCAACAATGACATAATAAGTCCTTGATTGGCATCATCTATCACCGAGTTTTCCAACATTGTTAGATAAATCTGCGTGGTTTGTTCTGAGCTATGTCCCATGCCAGCACTGATAACGGAGATTGGTATGTTGTGGTTCCTCGCCGCTGTCGCCCAGCTGTGCCGCGAGGTGTAGGACGTCAGCTTGCATTCCGCGGGTAACATATTCGATAATCTTCTCAACAAACGATTGTAATTGTTGATGGCAAGCCTATATTCCTCGTATGCTTGTATAGGCTCTGATGTCGTCAATATCGGAAAGACATAAGGTGATGTTTCACAATAGTATCGCTCTATGATTTTCTTTATAGCAAGCTCTACTCTGATAGCAAGCTGCTGTCCTGTCTTTCGGCGGGCATAAGTTATCACTCCGCTCCGTATATTGTCTTTCTTCAAATATGCAATATCCACGAATGCCATGCCTCGCGTGCAATAACTGAATATGAAGATGTCTCGTGCCAATGCGAGATGCTTTTCGTGCGACAAATCTAATTTATACAGTTGGGAAATAACCGACTCCGTCACAGCTCTTTTGCGAGTCTTGTCCACACCGGTATATACATCAAGAAAGGGATTGGACGGCTTCACCAGTTTCTGCCTCACAGCCTTGTTATAAACGGCTCGCAATATCCGCATATAAAACGAAACCGAATTGCGCACCATGCCTCTTCGTATCAGAAAGGCATTGTATTCGGAGATGAATTGTTCATCAACCTTAGTGAATGGAATATCGACACCTTCAAGAAATTCAGTCAGATTCTTCTTGGTCTTTTCATAATTGTATGCCGTCCCTAAACGATTAGCATTACGCATCATACAAATCTGATTTTCCATAAATTCCAGCACTTTCATAGTGCCTTTTCCTGCCATCGACTTACGTCTTTGTTTTGTTTTTACTGTTGCCATAATAATAAATTTTAAACTACGGCAATAAAAACAAAAGCCTCCTTTTACTCAAAGGAAGCTCTTGCGTTTTTTCATAAAATATATATCTCAAAACCTCTTAATCATCTCTACGAATTTATCGATATCGTCTTCTGTGGTGTCGAAGGAACAGACCCAGCGAACTACGTCATTATCTAGATCCCAGTCGTAGAAAAAATAATGTTTCTGCAGCTCGGTCCATATCTCGCGTGGCATCTGCACGAAGACACCATTCGACTGCACTGGATACATCACCTTGACAAATGAAATGTCTTTGACTTTTTCATAAAGAAGCTGCGCCATCTTATTGGAATGCTCAGCGTTTCTTTTCCATAAACCGTCTTGGAAATATGCTTCAAACTGCGCTGCTATGAATCGCATCTTGCTGCATAATTGCAATGCTTGCTTTCTTCTGTATTTAAAACTTTGCGCAAGTGCAGGATTCAAGAACACTACCGCCTCTCCCATCATCAGTCCGTTTTTCGTTCCACCGAAAGAAATAATATCAACGCCTAAGTCGGTCGTCATTTCTTTGAAAGTACAGCCTAGAGCGACAGCGGCATTGGCAATGCGAGCACCGTCAATGTGAAGATACATATTATATTCGTGAGCTAAATCTACAAGAGCCTTTATCTCATCAAGTGTATATAAAGTTCCTAATTCTGTTGATTGTGTGATTGTTATGGCTTTAGGTTGCGAATGATGTTCAAAGCCGAAACCATGCAACTGCGTCTTAACAAGTTCCGGTGTCAACTTGCCATCAGGTGTCGTGACAGTGAGAAGACGACAGCCTACTACTCTTTGCACAGAACCACATTCGTCAACATTGACGTGAGCTGATTCTGCACAAACCACGGCTTCGTGTGAGCGACACATCGCATCAATACATAACGTGTTTGCACCTGTTCCGTTAAAGACAAAGAATACCGATGCCTGTTCGCCAAAATGTTGCTTAAAAATATCTTCTACCTTTGCTGAATATTCATCGTCGCCATACGCCAAAGCATGGTCAATGTTTGCATCTGATATCGCTTTCAACACTTCTGGAGAAATGCCAGAATGATTATCACTTCCAAAACCTCTTTTCATAATTCATTTGATTTGAGGACAAAGATAGCAAATGGCTAAAGACAAATGACTAAAGGCTAAAGTTTTTTTGTTAGGAGTTAGGAATTAGGAGTTAGGAGTTGAGGAACTGAGGGTATGAAGGTATGAGGAACTAAGGAATTGAGTTCTGAAAGGGCGAAACAAATATAGGATAAGGCGACGCCTTATTAGTTAGGAGTTAAGAGTTAGCGGTTTGGTGGTTAGTAGCTCCCAATGCGTTAGGGATTGGAGCGGCATCCTTTGCGAGCGATTTTGGGAACGAGGTTCGGGGACGAGGACGAGGTCACTGAGCCTGTCGAAGTGCCGAGGTCCGATTTTGAGAAGCGAGACGAAAACATGGCGAGCAAAGATATAGCGGAAAGCCCGACGCGAAGCGGAACGCCCTAATTCAATTCATAATTCATAATGCATAATTCATAATTGAAAATTAGCGGTCAG
>JBGVQR010000066.1:0-90316 GCA_045127605.1 Candidatus Limimorpha sp.
CTTCGGTGCCTGAGCCTGTCGAAGGCAAAGACATCGGCACTTCGACAAGCTCAGTGACCGAAACAGCTCAGCGACCGACAAGTTCAGGATTTAAAGTCAAAATGAATGATTCCCTGTACCAGTCTGTATATGGCGTTAAAATGTCTTTGATTTTTTCGCTGAGATAAGTGTTCCAATATGTTATGAAATCGTTGTAGAATGGAGTGTCCGACGGAATCTTTTCAGCCCATTTCATATAATCTGTGCTGATGAGATTTTGATATGTCTCGGAAATTTTATTGAATTCGTCAACATCTGAAACAGGTCCTTCTTCTATTTTGATTTTGATAAATTCAATTTGTGCGTCGATATATTGCGAAGCTTCTGCTAAAATTTCTTTCTCGTTTGTATTATATGTCTTGCCTGAGATATAATGTTTCGTGATGACGAATGACAAGGCGAAGAGAAGAATTAGAATTGTAGAAATAACGATGCTTGTCTTTGTGATTTTCTTTTTCTTGATGTAATTCCTTATTTCTCCAACAGAAGAAAAACGCTTCTCTCTATCTTGCTGAGCGCATTTGTCGGCTATTTTCTGATATGACTTAGGGAAGTTGTTTCTCAAAATGATTCCTAAAGAATAAATGTCGGCGCGACAATCTATTGTGTTGTTTGGAATCATTTGTTCCGGCGCGGCGTATTTTCTAGTGCCTGCAGCTTGTTTAAGAATGACGTAATCGTCGGTATCAGAAAGGCCGAAGTCGATGATTTTTACGTTATTGCCGTTGTTTGTGATAAGAATGTTGCTTGGTTTTAAGTCACGATGAATGATTTGTTTCGAGTGAAAATACTCCATCGCATCGAGCAATTCATTGAAAATCTTATCAAATATATTTTTTGCTTTGCGACTCTGCGACTCAGTGACTTTGCGACCTTCAATAAACTCTTTCAATGTCGAACCTTCCACATATTCCATCACGATGCAATCGCCGAGATTAGGAATATTTTGGAAGTCAATGGTATTAACAATATTAGGATGGTCTAATGAACGTGATATTTCAAATTCTTTTTTGAGTAAGTCTTGATAGAATCTCTCATTCTTGAATTCAGGTTTGAGACCTTTCAAGATGACTTTCTTTCCAAGATATGTTGCGGTATGTAGACTGCTATATCCTTTAGTCTCAATTTCTTTAATATTGAGAAATGAAGACTTAGTTTCTGAATGGTTTCCCTGAAGTACGAATCCTGAACTTGAAATATCGTTAGTGTCCATAGTAATTTTTTTACAAAGATAGGAAATAAGTCGATTAAAAGTCCGCATGTTGCTAAAGTCGGAACTAAATAGAACCAATTAGAACCAAATATTATGTGGAAAACTGCTTATTTTTGCAAAAACGAAAGGCGGTGCATGAAAAGTAATAATAATATTATCAGATTGAGGCAATTGGTGGAGAACTCTATTCCTCGTAAGATAAAGACTCCTACTGATTTTACATATCTTTCAGGGATTATATATGAAAGATGCAGAGAGACTATTTCGGAAAGTACTTTGAAACGAATTTGGGGGTACATCGATGGCTACGATACAGTTCGCTTTCATACTTTGTCAATTTTAGCGAGATTTGTTGGATATAACGATTGGGATGATTTTGTGAATTGTAACAACGGAGAACCTAATGAGCAGTCGGAGGAGATTCTGCAGAAATGTATTCATAGTAAGAATTTAAAAGTAGGGGAGAAGGTTTATTTCACCTGGAATCCAGATAGAGAGTGTATTGCTGAATATCTTGGAGGTGATACCTTTAAGATATTAGATTGTATAAATACCAAGTTGCAGAAAAACAGTACTTTCATATGCTCGTTTTTTATAGAAGGTCAGTCGTTATATCTCGATGAGCTGACTGTTGACGGACAGACATTCGCCATGTTTGTCGCTGGAAAGAATGGCGGCTTGAAGATAGTGGAAAAGACGGAGAGGGAGAGTTTGTAAAGACACATAACTACAAGACAACAAGTTAAAGATTAAAATAAAAACACGCGTCGATCTAATAAGCATCGACGCGTGTTTTTATATATAGTAATAGCTTTAAAAGAACCAAAAAGAACTTTTGAATATGGGAGTGTAATACTTTTCTTTGCAAACCTAAAAGATGTAAAATACAATTAAAATTTAAAGTTATGGAACAGTCAAAAAACAAGGTTACATACCATTTCAACGGTGTAGAATATACCATGAAAAATCGTTTCTGTCAGGCAGTCGTAAGATATTATGCTGACCAGCATCCAGAAGCAAAGCTCGAAGACCTACAAAAAGTTTTCGATATTAATAAAAAGGTTCCTATGGTTGCATCACGCGAACAGGCCTTGGCTATTCTTGACTATGAAGGCAAAGCAGGCGGTGACTTCTTCCTCGGCGAAGGCGACGACATCGACGTAAGAGGAGGCAAAGTGTTCGTGTGGAAATATTTCCCAAAGACTTACTTCGATCCATTCATGGCAAAAGTAAAAGAACTTGGTTATGAGTTTGAAGTTGTTGGTGAATCCGAAGCAACGCAATCTGAAACAGCAAATACAGAGAAAAATAAAAAAACAGTTACCATTACTATCAATAGTCCGAAGGTGGGTAATTTGTATCGTTTTTTTGATTGTAGCGATGAAAAGTATGTGGATTTATTTGATGACGATGCTGATGCAGAAGAAGTAATTGATGCTTTATGGGATAATGATGCAGAACCATTTGCAGAAGATGTTATCGTTTATCTAAGTGATGATGAAGAAGTGAATGTGAGAGTTGAAGACGAGGACGGTGAAGAGTTATTCGATGGCGAGGTGTCACCTGTCAATGAATTTTGCGCTGACCCACGACAATTGGATACAAGTCTCTTACCAAAGGACGTTAAAAAAATAATAGATGAAGATATTCAAAACGAGTTGAACAACTGGGAATCGGAAGATTTCGAAGAATACGAGAACGAACATAGAGATGAAGATGGACAGGTTGACTGGAGTGAATTTGAATGTTCTTCCATCAGTCCTGGTATTGTTACAGATATTATAATGAGTCGTAAATGTAATGCATGTGCAGGTAAGTTGATATTCACTGATACATCTACCATTTATGGCGCAAGTTATGATGGCGTAATTGAATTGGACGAAGATGAAGAGTTTGACATTGATAAACTTGAATTGTACATTACGGATCATGATGTGACAACCTGCTGGGAAGATTGTGTGTCGCCGATGGTTAAATATGGAAATAAGTTTTATCTCTTTGACATTGGAGCTTGGGATCGTGATGAGGCTGAAGGTGAGTGGAAAGATTTGAGAGATGAATAATCTTATTGATTGATAGTAAGAAAGATGTCTTTCCTGGCATCATTTTTTTTACTAAAGCAATTGAACTAAGAACTTTTTACTCTCAGTTTCCAGCTTTCAAATTCTTTTGGGCGTTCCGGTTTCGCCATCGGGCTTTCCGCTATATCTTTTCCGCTGCGCTCAAAAGGCTGCCGCTCTAATCCCTAACGCATCGATAATGTACTGCGAACATTGAACAAAATTACTCATAGTAAAAAGTTCTTGGTCTGTTGACATAAAAATAAATGAAAATCGAATCTGAAGAAAAAATAACTGAAGTGTCAAAATATATTCTCGACAACTTCCATTATGAATACAAGTGTTATGGATGAATCACGAAATTTTATAAACGATTATAAAGATACTTTTAACAATGCACCGCTTGTAAGCATGAACGATAATATGGCGAAAAGTGTCTTTGACAAATATTCTGCAAACGGATTCATAATACTAAGTCCATGTGGATGTTATGAAGACAATGAATTGAATATAGAAAGAATCCGTGAGATGCTTTCTTTGCTTAAGTCAATGAAGTATGCATATATGCCTGTTTATGCTCTTGTGGAAATTGATAAGGATACGTATATGTACGAAAAGAGTTTTATCATATTTAATTGCATACATCATTTTAACAAAAATGACGAAGTCGGTGATTTGCAGAGATTGTTTGAACTCGGTGTTGAGCTGGCAGAGAAGTACAATCAAACTACTTTCATGTTTCAAGAACCTAACGGGAAACCTAAAATTTTCAAGAAAGACGGAACCTTGAAGTCAGAATGTGATGGCATTGAATTTAATGATTTCACAAGAAAATATTGGAATGACTTACATCATGACATTATGAAATGTAAGGATGAGGAATATGCATTCATGGGATGTTACGTCAATCCTGGACCTCAGTGCATGAGTGAAAGAGTGACAAGAGATGCTAATGGCGAGGTTTTTATTTGACACTGACTATTGATACAGACAGATGATATTGGATTAAAAAACAATAATTTAGAATTATGGATAGTGATGAAATCTTAAACGAAACTATCATCAATGGAAGCAGGGTGTTTGTTGAGGACGGTGAGGTAAAAACCATATTGAGTGAATCTATTCTGAAAAGTGGATATATGAGTGTGGAAGAATCCAGAAAAATAACATTAGCGGCGATAGAAAAAATATATGCACTGAAATGAAAAAATATAAGGATAAAGTCAAAAGATGTGATAAATGTCTGTTGACTGTTGCCCTTAAAAAATAAACAAATATGAAAACTGAATCTGAAGAAAAAATCACTGAAGTGTCGATATATATTCGCGACAACTTCCATCATGAACAAAAATGTTATTTCTCCTCACACATAAATCTGATCACCAAGTCGAATGGCGACAAATACAATTCGCTTTATTGTTTCTATTCTCCTGATGATGACGATGAATCAATGTATGGAGTGGCCTTGTTGTGGCGCGAAGATAAAGAAGATGGTTTTATGGATAGCGTTGATGGTTTTATGTTCTTCGAAACCGGAATGGAATATATTTATAAGGAAGTGGCGGAGGAATATGAGTTGAACTCAACATTGTTCCTGTCTTTCGACGAAATGTCTGTCGTAGAACTGATGCCGTTAATCCGTACTTTCCTATTGAAAAAGATTAAGGTGGAAGACAATGCCATCGAATTGTATAATGAATTCCACGATATACAGAGAGAGTATAAATGAGAATTCATAATTCATAATGCATAATTCATAATTATAGACTAATGGCAAAAGGCAAAAGTATGGATGAAGTCTGTTGTCTATTGCCGGTAGTCTTTAAAAGAACCAAAAAGAACTTTTGAAAATAGGGTGGGAGTATTTTTCTTTGTAAACCTAAAAAGATTATAACACAATTAAAATTTTATAGTTATGGAAAAAAATCCCGTTTTAGACTTTAAATATGATTATGTAGATAATGTGCGTGGTGAAGAATTGGTGATGGTAGGTAAAAATGATACAACAAGTCCCGCAGTTCTTTGTAAGTATGGTTTTGTAGATTGCTATGGTAATGAAGTAGTTCCATGTGTGTATGATAAAGCTGGTGAATTTAGAGATGGAATAGCTCCTGTTTACATAAAAGGCAAAGGTTGGGGAATCATTAGCAAGGATGAAGTACTGGTTGCGCCTAAATATTTGTTCCCTCATCCTCAAATGGGAAGCGCTATTTGGGGACAACACCAAGATGGTTTTGTTGTGTTTAAAAATAGCGATGGCAAATATGCTTGTCTCAGCAAGGAGGATAAGTGGGTCGCACCTTTTGAATATGATGGTATAACTTTGTATGGCTTTTCTCATGAAGGTTTGATTTGTGTAAAAAAAAGTGACTTGTCTGGCTTGTTGGATAAAGATGGAAAAGAGATACTTCCTTGTAAATATAAATCCATTTCCAAGTTTGAGAATGGTGTGGCATCTGTCGAAATAGACGGAAATAAATGCTGGATAAATAAAGAAGGCAATGAAGTGTCGCAGCCTGAAGTAACTGAAACCAAATCTGTTTTCGAAGAATATGAAGTCGTTGAGCGTGACGGCAAATACGGAATCGTCGACAAAGATGGCAATGCCATAACTCCTTTCAAATATGACACAATATCTGTTCAAAATGTTTACAGCCCAAATATCATTCGATTCTTTGGTGGTTATGTTGTAGTGACAATCAATAATTTGAGAGGTTTAGTCAATGAAAAGGGTGAGGAAGTAGTTCCTTGTAAACATGAAGTTATACAGAATATAAGTAATGGTATGTTTGTATCTGTATCAACTTCTGGTGGAAAAAAATTCGGACTTTATGACACAAAAGGTAATGAAATCTTGCCTGTGATATATAGTTTTATTCACATATTTGAGAACGGACTTGTATTTGTGGAAAAATCTTCCAAGTGCGCCCTTATTGGCGTTCCGTCAGAAACAGCAAAAGAACCAGAAAAGAAATCTAAGGTCAAGAAGGTTAAGGCGCCTTTAAAGTATTCAGAAATCGGAACTTTCAGCGAAGGTCTTGTATGTGTGAAAGGCAAGTACTATGGATTTATCGACAAAGATGGCAATGAGGTGCTTACCACTGATTATGTTTATGGTGGTAAAGGTGGTTTTGATGCCGCTGATATGTTTGTTGATGGAAAGGCCATTGTTAGAAAAGGCAGTTATGGTTTTATCGACAAGGATGGTAATGTGGTAATACCTTGTAACTATAGAGAAGCATATCGTTTTAGTGATGGCGTGGCTAGGGTTTGTTCTGTCAAAGAAAAAATGTACGGTTTCATCAACAAAGAAGGCAATGAGGTTGTTTCGTTGAAATATATTGCTGCTCGCGATTTCAGCGAAGGTCTCGCAGCTGTAAAAGCTGATGGCAAATGGGGATTCATAGATGCTTCCGACAAGGAAGTGCTTCCGTTCAAATATGACGATGCAATGTCTTTCAGCGAAGGTCTGGCTGCCGTAAAAACTGATGGCAAATGGGGATTCGTCGACAAGAACGGAAACGAAGTCATTCCTTGCAGATATGATGAAGTGTCGTCTTTCAGTGAGGGCAGGGCTTCTGTCATGTCAAATAACAAATACGGATTCATCGACAAAGAAGGAAACGAAGCAGTTCCATGCAAATATGATGGCCTAGGAAGTTATAGCGAAGGTTTCGCATCGGTGTACTCTAAATTCAGATATGGTTATATAGATATGGCCGGCAACGAAGTTATTCCTTGTAAATATTTTAGCGCCGCAGAATTCAAGGACGGTTTGGCAAAAGTCTCTATTGACGGAAAATATGGATTGATAAACAAGAATGACGAACTCGTGGTTCCTTTTAGTTACGATGACATCACAATAGGTGATGAATACATAGTTGTAAGAGAAGGCAAGAAATGCGGTATCACTCCTAAAAACAATTGATGTTGAAATATCAGAGTTATTAATTGAAGTAAGAAATGATGTCTTTCGGGGCATCATTTTTTTATGGCAAAAGACTAAAGACAAAAGGTAAAAAAAATATGTATGAAGTCTGTTGTCTGTTGCCCGTTGTCTGTAGACTATTAAAAGAACCAAAAAGAACTTTTGAAAACTAAATCGCTTTTGTGAAGTTTGCAGTCTTAAACAAAATGTACAATCGTTAAAAACTAAACATTATGGCACAATTCAAAGTAAGTGGTAATATGAAGGTCAAGACTCTTAAAGAGAATTTCTTTGAGTCATACGGCGCAGTATTAAGAGTATATTATAAAAATCATTTTGCTGATGATGAAGCTACATTGGCAGCAATTAGAGAAGGTGATGCTAAAGGTGGCGAATTTGAATGCGGTGACCAAGACTTGGTAGGCGTTTTCGAAAACTTCATGGAAGAACTCTATGGTATAAAGGTGCAGATTGCATCTCCAGATAATAAGAAGCTTGCTAAAAATGATATGAAATTGTGCGACCTCGTCAATATGGCTCCTGTCAAGGAAAGAGGTAAAAGAGCAAAGGTAACTTATCGTTTCAACGGAGGAGAATATACACAAAAGAATCGTTTCTGCCAGGCAGTTGTAAGATATTATGCTGACCAGCATCCAGAAGCAAGACTCGAAGACCTCCAGAGCGTTTTCGGTGAAGTTCAAAAATATCCTATGGTTGCATCACGCGAGCAGGCATTGTCAATTCATGATAGCGACGGCAAAGCAGGCGGCAACTACTTCCTTGGCGAAGGCGACGACATCGACGTAAGAGGCGGCAAAGCATTCGCATGGAAATATTTTTCAAAGACTTTCTTCGATCCATTTATGGCAAAAGTAAAAGAACTTGGTTATGAGTTTGAAGTCGTTGGTGAAGTAGAGGAAAATGAAGGAACTGTAGTGGCGGAAATTCAAGAGAATGTTCTGAATGTTGTTAAAGAAGATGGCAAGTATGGTTTTGCTGATGAAACAGGTAAAGTCGTAATTCCATGTATATATAATAAAGCTGATGATTTCAGTAATGGTATGGCAAAAGTGAAAAAGGGTTGGAAATATGGATTTATCGACCAAACAGGAAATGAAATCATACCATTCAAATATGACTGTATCGGCAATCCTAAAGATTGGAATATTTTCTATGAAGGCTTAGCAAGAATCGTTATTGATGGCAAGTACGGATTTATGGATAAAACCGGTAAAGAAGTCATTCCTTGTCAATATGATTATGCTTGTAACTTTGCAAAAGGCATGGCAGAGGTGCTGACAGATGATGGCGTTTGGATTTTTATTGACAAAGATGGTAATTTTGTAAAGGAACAAGATAAAAAAGAAGAAACGATTAATTTCTTCGATTGCTTCTTCAATAATGACGGAGAAAAAATATATGCAATGTATGATTATGATGATCAAGAAGATGAATATCAGAAACAGGTAATAGTTGAGCTGGGTAAATGGAAAGAAGAAGAGGAAATAGAAACTATAAAAAAGTTCTTCTATGGAAAATGTGAAAGAGATATTAAAATAAATGTCGATGAGTTAAGTCTTACACAGACTGAAATTTATCGCTTTATGGAGAAATATGTTGTAGCATACGAAGTCCAAGAGTTATATGATATAACATTCAAAGGCATTCCTGCAATGATTTTCTTCTGGTTGGCAAATGCTGTTTACAAAACACAGCTTGATAGTTGGTGTGAAGATAAAGCTTTAATAGATTTCGATGGATTTGAAGTTTATGTTGATATCGACCTTGATTAATTGTATTATAAAATAATGGGAGGAAGCCGAAAATCCTTAATAGAGTAGGCTTTATTTTTAAAAAATTATAGTTATGGCATACGGATTTAGATTAACAGCAAAGAAAGACATTACAGTAAAAGGTACAGGTAAAGTCCTCATAGCAAAAGGTATGAGTTTTGAACATGTAGAAAAATCTTGTTCTGCACCTCAACCTAATAATGTTTTGGCGACTATCGAACAGAGATTTGGTGGAGAATGTTATCTCCCATCAGTGTCAGGAAGTTTTGATATAACAAAATTATGATTTTGATTTAATTCTGTATTAAATCCCAAAACCTCAGAATTTAATTCTGAGGTTTTTAAGTTTTTTCTGATAAATAAAATTGCAAAAGTATCTAACAATGTAATAAAAACAGATTATGGGTTCATATAAAAATGCAATTACAATAAAAGAGGTTTTAAATAATATCGCTGTAAATAAGTATTTGATTCCTGCTATTCAACGTAAATATGTATGGACAACAGAACAGATTGAAGCTCTTTTTGATAGTATAATGAGAGGCTATCCTATAAATTCTTTTATGTTCTGGAAAGTCGCAGATGATGAAATTAAAGAAAACCTAATGTTTTATGAGTTCCTTAGAACATACGATGAGTTGAATGGAAAAAATAACAAACATATAGATACTAAAGCATTAGGTGAATTTGAGGCTATAATAGATGGTCAACAACGACTTACAAGTATATATCTTGGATTGTGTGGCAGTTATTCATGTAAAGTGCCTCGAAAGAATATTACTGAAGAGAAACATCTGTATTTAGATATTTCAAAAGAGTTGCTTGAAGAAGATGAGCGTAATATGCTTTATAATTTTGCGTTTCTGTCAAAAAGTGATTTGAAGAAAGAAAAGGAAAAAAATCCAGAGTCTCTATGGTTTAAGGTAAATGATATCCTTTTTTATAAGGAAGAAGAAGATGTTTCAGATTATTTCGAAGAACATAATTTGACGAAAGATAATTTTGCAAATTATAGATTTGCGAGTAAAACTTTAAAGAAATTATATAGGATAGTATTCAAAGATGCTATCATAAATTATTATGAGGAAGACTCGCAAAAAGAAGAAGAGGTATTGGATATTTTTGTGAGAACCAATAGTGGCGGAACAAAATTAAGTTTCTCCGACTTATTGATGTCTAAAACGACTTCGCAATGGGAAAACAAGGATAAGGATGCAAGAAAAGCTATGGAGGAACTGGAGAAGAAAGTGTATGATTGTGGATTTAAAATAAACACTGACTTTATTCTGAAGACATGTTTATTCTTGTTTAATGACAATATCAAGTTCCAGATAAAAAATTTTAAAGTCGATATGATTAAAAAGTTTGAAGATAACTGGGATAGAATAGATGATTCTATTGTCGCAGCATTCAACTTGCTTAAATCGTGGGGATTCAACGAATCGAACTTGACATCAAAAAACGCTGTCATTCCTATTGCTTATTACATATATACAAAAGAAATTGAAACCGAGATAACAAAACCTACTTACAATAAAGACGAGAAAGAACAGATTCGCAAGTGGCTTTGCCTGTCTTTGCTTAAAAAAGTATTCGGCGGTCAGTCTGATACAATTTTGACAAAAATCAAAAGTGTCATGAATGAGACTGAAGAGAAGGGTTTTCCATTGGAAGACATTAAAGAAGCGTTCAAAGGTAATCCTACTAAAAATTTATATCTTACATCAGATTATATAGATAGTTTGTTGCATACTGATATTGACGATCCTTATTGCTATTCAATATTGTCGTTGCTGTATGCTCACCTCGATTATAATAATAAGCGTTTCCATAAAGATCATCTTCATCCGAAAAGTTATTTCACAGGTCTTAGAAGAAAAGATGACATGGATGAAGAGACTTACAAATTCTATAAAGATAAAGCTAATTACAACTCTGTGGTTAATTTGCAGCTGCTAAATGGATATGTCAATGAGTCTAAAAACGCCACTTCATTGAAGGAATGGGTTGAGAAAAATAAGATAGATAAGAAATTCCAGCTTATTCCTGAAAATGTCAGCTTGGATATAAAGGATTTTAAGATTTTTATTAAAGAAAGAGAAGCCTTGCTTAAAAAAAGATTGTTGGAAGTTGTTGGATATGTGGATGATAATGTTGAAGAAAATTAGAATATAAATGAAGGAGAATATGGAAAATTTAATAGAATCTCAGCGTAAGTTGTGCCGTGAGATTGCACAAGAGGTGTTTTCTTTGTATGGAGATGATGATACAAGTACATATGGCGAAGCTCTTTACAAATATAAAGAAAGTAAGCAAGCAGAACTTGATAAGAAGTCAGAAATGGATGGTTCGCCAAGAGTTTGCCTGCAGAAAATAAATTCGACATTCATACTTGGATGGCAGAAACAAATAGGTAAGTATTCAGATGAGAATGCGATAAATCGCAAATACGAGGAATACATTCAGGCATTCTTCGATAAATATTTTGAATCGATGTTTTTGGATTAGATTAAGCAGGTGAGAGTGGTGAGGCGACTTTTAGTTTGTAAGAAAAATGTTTCTGCAAAAGTCAAGGTTTCTTTTTACATATCAAAAGTTCTTTTTGGTCCTTTTGTAGAGACGCGTCGAACACACAAATGAAATAAAACAAGGAGTGTTTGACACGTCTTGATATGATAATATAACGAGAGACGTGTCAACAACCTCTTTTAAATTTTAAGGGTGTTGTCGACGCATCTCTACAAAGACCAATTATGCATTAAGCATTATGAATTATGCATTAAATAAACCGCGCATCCTCCGCCGGCTGACACTTCGACAAGCTCAGCGACCGATTAGCTAAAAGCCAAGAGCCAACAGCCTTAGTTCAAAACTCAAAGTTCTTCGTTCAGTGTTCAAAAAAACTTTCAAAAAAAACATTGGTTTAGAAAAAATAAATGTTAAATTTGTTGCTCGATTAAAAAGGTGAAAAATACTGCGATATTGTCGTGGCGTTTTTGGTTTTAATTGATTTATTTATCAACAAATTAAATTTTTTGATATGACTACTCTTAAAGTTTGCGTTGGCAGTTCTTGCCATTTGAAAGGTTCATACGATGTTATCGAAGCCTTTAAAGAAGTGTTGAAAAAATACGATGTAGAAGACCTCGTTGATCTTCAAGCTAGTTTCTGTCTTGGCTTCTGCGCTAAAGGCGTCGCTGTTAAAGCTGAAGGCTTTGATGAACCAGCAGTTCAGAAACTCGGTGAGGATTGTCTCTTCATACATAACGTAAACAAAGATAATGCTGAAGAAGTCTTCGCAAAAGAAGTCTATCCTTTGTTGAATTTATAATCTGATATTTTCGTCTATTTTTAAATTAAAATAGAAAATCATGGCGGAATATTTGGAATTCAGAAACGCTAAGTGTAAGGACTGCTACAAATGTCTTCGAGAGTGTCCTGTCAAGGCTATTGAGGTCAAGAATCATCAGGCTAGGATTATCGAGAGCCGTTGTATCTTGTGTGGCCACTGTACCTTGATATGCCCTCAGAACGCCAAGGTGGTTCATAGCTCTCTCGATGAGGTGAAGCAGATACTTAACAGCGGAGCGAAAGTCATAGCCAGCGTGGCTCCATCGTTTCTTTCAAGCTTTGGCTTAAAGGATTTTAACGCGTTTAAGATTGCTTTGGCCAAAATCGGATTCTACGATGCGGAAGAGACAGCTTACGGAGCAGAACTGGTGACTCAGCAATATAAGTCGTTGCTGGAGTCGGGACAGTTCAAGAATTTCATCACCTCAGCATGTCCTGCAGTGTGCCGCCTCATCCAGGCTTATTATCCTAAGGCTTTGCAATACCTGGCTCCCGTCGATTCTCCGATGATAGCTCATGCCAAAATGATAAAGCAGCAGCATCCCGATGCTAAGATAATATTCATCGGACCTTGCATCGCGAAGAAACGCGAGGCATCAGAAAGTGGTCTCATCGACGGCGTCCTGACATTCGATGATATGCAGGAACTCCTCAATGAGAAAAACATAGTCCTCGACGAGATAATAAACATCTCTCTCGAAAACAAGAGAAACACTGCATGCCTCTCAAAGGCTTATCCTATAAGTCATGGCATAATTAAGTCTTTCCCTGAACTCCCAGAAGGCTACGACTATATGGCTGTCGACGGACCTGACCGCTGTGTGGATGCATTGCAAAATATAGAAAGCCTGGAAAATGTCTTCCTTGAGATGAATATCTGCAAGGACGGCTGCGTCAATGGACCTTGTAGCTTAAGCGTCAATATCAAAGGCGGAAGCATCAAGGCTACTGCCGATGTCATAAAATATTACAAGAACGACATCAGCACATTGGCACCTCATAAATATGAAGAACATACAATAGATATTAATAAGTTGTATCCTCGTATCAGAAACAACAGCATGCCGGCGCCGGAACGCGAGATAAAATGTATCTTGGCGAAGATGGGAAAACATAGCGCGGAAGATGAGCTGAACTGTTCTGCATGTGGATACGACACCTGTCGCGATAAGGCTTGGGCTGTGTATAACGGCTACGCAGATGCTGAGATATGCCTTCCTTATATGCGCGAACGTGCTGAGTCTCTCTCGTACGAGATTATACAGCATAGCCCTAACGGTATCGTCTTGCTCGATTCTGATTTCTACATACAAGATATTAATAATAAAGGTAGGGAACTGCTCGGCATCAACGACTCTAATGCTAAGGGACGTCATGCCAGAGACTTCTTCAACCTCGTGGATTTCATGATAGCATATAACGAGAAACGTAACGTTACGGTGGAGAAGATGTTCGTGCCTTCGACAGGAAAATATGTCGATTTGTCTATAACATACCTCAAAGACCAGAATATGTTGTTCGGCATCTTGAAAGACGTCTCTGACGGCGTCAACTATGATGCGGAAATAACAAAGGTTAAGATGGAGACATTGAAGACTACCGATGAGGTTATTAAGAAACAGATGCGTGTGGCTCAGGAGATAGCTTCTCTTCTTGGAGAAACGACTGCCGAGACGAAAGTGGCTCTTCTTAAACTGAAGAAGACGCTCACCGATGAACGCGCAGAGAAAGGAGTTAAGTGATGGAGTTATGTCTGGAATATGGATGCAGCTCGGTAAATAAGTTCGGCGAGGAACTGTGCGGCGATAATGTCGTCTGCGTGGTCGACGGCGAATATACCACACTGGTGCTTGCCGATGGTCTCGGTAGCGGAGTGAAAGCTAACATACTTTCAACTCTGACATCGAAGATATTATGTACCATGGCAGCCAATGGTATCGATATTGACGAGTGCGTTGAGACTCTCATACAGACACTGCCGGTGTGCCAGGTGAGAGGAGTAGCATATTCCACATTCTCATTGATACATGCTAATAATGCCGGTCAAGGCTTTTTATATGAGTTCGATAATCCTCAGGCTATATATTACCACAAAGGAAAATGTATCGACTTCGAAAGAGAGAGACTTGAGATATGCGGCAAGACGGTGTATAAGTCAGAACTGAATCTAGAAGAAAATGATGTCATCATGGTCATGTCCGACGGTACCATACACGCAGGGATAGGACAGATTCTAAACTTCGGATGGGAACGTAAGCAGATTATGGAACATCTTGATAGAAATATAAAACCAAGGATGTCGGCTAGGGCAGTGGCTTGTCTCTTGACAGCTGCCTGCAACGACTTGTATCTAGACAAGCCGGGCGACGATACCACCGTCGCGGCAGTGAAGATACGTCCTCGTTTGAACGTCAGCATCATGGTGGGTCCTCCTGTCGACAAGGAGAAGGATAACTTCTACGTGGAGCGTTTCATGGAAGGCGCTGACAAGACAATAGTGTGCGGCGGAACAAGCTCGCAGATAGTGGCTCGTTATCTCAACAAACCGCTACGCACCAGCTTCGACTTCCCCGACAAGGACGTGCCGCCAATAGGCTTTATCGAAGGTGTCGACCTGACAACGGAAGGTGTCCTCACTCTGAGACGACTGCTGGAACTTTCAGAGAAATATATTTCTGTTCAAGACTTGACACCAAAGACATTCACAAAACAAGACGGTGCCTCTCTCTTGGCTAACCTGCTTTTTGAAGAGGCTTCGCATATAAAATTCTTCGTGGGACAAAGTGTCAATGTGGCACACCAAGGACTGCCTATCGACACCACCATGAAGTTAAAGCTCGTAGAGAAATTAGCTTCCAACCTGCGAGCTATGGGTAAGACAGTAATGTTGAATTATGACTAATTTAAAGATATGAGTACAAACAAAAGAGTTTTCGACACAAACGTTCAAGTAGTAAAGTACAACGTTTTGAAAGAAGTTATCCGCCGTGCATACGAAGGCGGTTTGGAAGAAGCATATTATGAAATCCCTAAGGTTATATGCCCAGGTCCAAAACCACAGATCCGCTGCTGTGTCTACAAAGAAAGAACTATCATCCAAGATAGAATCAAATTGGCAATGGGTGGCGACAGAAACAACCCTAACCCAGTAGAAGTTATCGACATCGCTTGTGATGAATGTCCAGCAGAAGGTGTAATGGTAACACCAGCATGCCGTGGCTGTATCGTCCACGCTTGTCAAGAGGTATGTCCTAAAGGCGCTATCTCTATCGTAAATCAACGCGCTGTCGTCGATAAGGAAAAATGTATCGAATGTGGCAAATGTGCAAAAGCTTGTCCTTACACAGCTATCATTATGCAACATCGTCCATGTATGGTAAGCTGTAAAGTTAAGGCTATCTCTATCGATGAAAACAAGAAAGCTAAGATTGACAACGACAAATGTATCTCTTGCGGAGCATGTGTTTACAAATGTCCTTTCGGTGCTATCACAGACAAGTCATATGTCCTCGACATCATCGACATGTTGAAAGGTTCAGAAAACAACACTAAGTATAATGTATACGCTGTCATCGCTCCAGCTATCGTAAGCCAATGCCGTTTCGGCAGACCATCACAGGTTGTCACTGCAATTAAAAAGCTCGGTTTCCACCAAGTTGTTGAAGCAGCTCTCGGCGCAGACATCACATTGTACAATGAAGCATTAGAATGGAAAGAAAAAGGTTTGATGACAACATCATGCTGTCCTTCATACGTTGCTTTCATTGAGAAGAACTTCCCAGAATTGGTACAACATATTTCACACTCTGTATCACCAATGATTATGACAGCACAGTTAATCAAACACTCAGACCCAACAGCTAAGTGTGTGTTCATCGGACCATGTGCTTCAAAGAAAGCTGAGTTCAAATTGCCTAAGACAGGCGGTGCTATCGACTGCGTGATGTCATTCGAAGAGTTGCAAGCATTCTTGGATGCTCGTGGCATCGACACTGTAGAATGTGAAGATACAGTATTAGACAACGGTTCATTCTACGGAAGAATCTTCGCTAAATCAGGCGGTATCGTACAAGGTCTCCTCGACGTAGCTAAAGATCTTAACGTTGAAGGTCTCAAGCCAATAGTGATGAGCGGCATCGACGAATGTAGAGCAAACTTGATGAAGTTGAAATTCGGTAAGGCAACAGAAAACTTCTTCGAAGGTATGGCATGTGAAGGCGGTTGTTTGAACGGCCCACTCTGTATCACACACAGCCCACGTAATATCGTCGACGTAGATAAGTTCGGTAATGAAGCAAAAGAAAAGACTATCTACAATTCTGTCAAGCTTTATGAAATGACGAAAGAATAACATTGACTATTGACACTGACACTGACACTGACCAAGTCTGAGTCAAAAGTCAGAGTCAGAGTTCAAATAAAACTGGCGCGGTTCGAAAGAGTCGCGCTATTTTTTTATGTGATAAAAAAAACATATACTACGATAACCATTAACTATTAACTATTAACCATTAACTATTAACTATTAACTATTAACTATTAACCGTTGACCCTTGTCTGTTGTCCTAAAAAAGCCCCTAAAAAAGTGTAAAAAAAACATTGAATAAAATATTTAAAACTGAAAAAATATAGTATATTTGCAGTCGTTAAAAAGGCTTCTTTTTAACATTAGCGAAATACAAATTAATAGTATAAATCACAGAATACGAAATAAAAATTCAAAAAAAAATGGAAACAATGAAAACACGTATTGAATCTGACCTTATTGGTGCACGCGAGATTCCAATGGAATGCAAGTATGGCGTTCAAACACTTAGAGCTATTGACAATTTCCCAATCACAGGTATTGGTATCAACCGTTACCCAAATATTGTTAAATATTTAGGTGTTATCAAAAAGGCAGCAGCAGTTGCTAACTACGAAACTGGCAAAATCAGCAAGGAAATTTACGAAGGTATCGTAAAAGCTTGTGATGATGTTATCGCTGGCAAATATAACGATCAATTCCCAGTTGACGTTATCCAAGGTGGTGCAGGTACTTCAACAAACATGAATGCTAACGAAGTTATCGCTAACGTAGCTTTAGAATATATGGGCCACCAACCAGGTCAATACGAATTCTGTTCACCTAACGACCATGTTAATGGTTCACAATCAACAAACGATGCTTATCCATGTGCAGTACATTTAGCAATGTATGCTGACCACCTCGAAATGGTTAAACATTTGGATTTACTCATCGAATCATTAGAAAAGAAAGCTGAAGAATATAAAAACATCATCAAGATGGGTCGTACACAGCTCCAAGACGCTGTTCCTATGACATTAGGTCTTACATTCAACGCTTTCGCTCAATCAATGAAGAATGAAAAAGCTCACCTTCTTGAAGCAGCTAAAGAATTATTATATAGCAACATGGGTGCAACAGCTATCGGTACAGGTATCTGTTCAACATTAGAATATAGAGAAGTATGTCTCCGCGCTTTACGCGACATCACAGGCTGGGACATCCAATTAGCAAAAGACTTCGTACAAGCTACATCAGACGCTACTCCAATGTTAGTTTATTCAAGCGCATTGAGAACACTCTGCACAAGCTTATGCAAAGTATGTAACGACTTACGTTTAATGAGCTCAGGTCCACGTTGCGGTTTAGGCGAAATCAGCCTCCCAGCATTACAACCAGGTTCATCAATCATGCCAGGTAAAGTTAACCCAGTTATCCCAGAAGTTGTTAACCAACTCTGCTACCGCGTTATGGGTAACGACCACTGCATCATGTTAGGCGCTAACAACGCTCAATTAGAACTCAACGTTATGGAACCAGTTATGGTTTACGCTTTGTTAGAATCAATCGAATTGATGCAAAACGGCTTCGACGTATTACGTACACTCTGTATCGACGGTATCGTTGCTAACGAAAAACGTTGCAAAGAATTAGTTGAAAACAGCGTTGGCGTTATCACAGCTTTAGTTCCTGTCATCGGTTACAAACCATGTACAAAACTCGCTAAAGAAGCTATCGAAACAGGCAGAGGCGTTATGGATCTCGTAAGAGAACAAGGTTTGTTAACAGAAGAACAAATCGCAGACGCTATGTCAACAAAGAGAATTATGCTCTAATTTAAGATAAAATTCAAAACGGATGGTATCTTTTGATGCCATCCTTTTGTCGTTTTAAAAGTACAGTTGTAAATCATTATCTAAAGTATATATTTACTTTTTTAAAAATAAACAACTTATTATGATTAAAATTAAAAAAGGTATTGATATTCACCTCGTTGGCGAAGCACAAAAAGAGATGAAGGCTTATGAACCTACTCTTTATGCTATCAAGCCTCTCGATTTTATCGGAGTAGTGCCAAAAATGCACGTCGCAGAAGGTGATGACGTGAAAGTCGGTACCGTTCTCTTCCATGACAAGAAAAACGAAGGCATCTTCTTCACATCTCCAGTATCAGGAAAAGTGAAAGCTATCGTACGTGGCGAGAAACGCGTCATCCTTCAAGTCGTCGTCGAATCTGACGGAAAATATGAAGCTATCGACTTCGGTAAGGCTGAGCCATCAAAACTCTCACGCAATGAGGTGATAGAAAAAATGGTACAAAGCGGAACATGGACTTCACTTCGTCAACGTCCATATTCAACAATCGCTAACCCACAAGATGAACCAAAATGTATCGCAGTTTCATTGTTTGATACAGCTCCATTGGCACCAGACAACAACTTCGTCATCGCTAAACAAATGGAATCAGTTAAAGCCGGCGTCGAAGCTCTCGCTAGATTGACAAACGGTAAGGTTTATCTCAGCGTTAACTCAACAGAGACACAACAAGCTATCGAAGCATTGAATTTCTCAGCAAAGAATGTTGAAGTAAACGTGTTCCAAGGACCACACCCTGCAGGTAACATCAGCACACAACTCAACGTCTTGTCACCAATCAACAAAGGCGAAAAAGTATGGTACTGCTATGCACAAGACCTCGTAGCATTAGGAAACCTCTTCCTCACAGGTAACTACGACAGCCGTAGAGTAGTGGCTTTCACAGGTTCAGAAGTAAAAGAAAGAGCATACTACCAAACAAGAGTAGGCGCTGACATGTCAGGTTTATATACTAACATCGTTTCAGAAAACGTACGTATCATCAGCGGCAACGTCTTGACAGGTAAGAAAATAAATGACGATAACTTCTTGGGTTTCTACGACACTCAACTCACAGTCATCCCAGAAGGCGACCACTATCAACTCTTTGGTTGGTTAGCACCTAACTTCAAGAAGTTCACCTCAACAAACACAATGGGCGCATCATTATGCAAGAAGAGAAGCAAAGTTCTCGACACTAACCTCAATGGTGGCATCCGTCCTTTGATTATGACAGGTAACTTCGAGAGAGTATTCCCATTCGACATCTATCCAATGCAGCTCATCAAAGCTTGTATCATCAAAGATATCGACCAAATGGAAGAACTCGGAATCTATGAAATCGACGCTGAAGATTTCGCTTTGTGTGAAGTCATCGACGCATCGAAGACTCCAATTCAACAAATCATACGTGAAGGTTTAGAATTGCTTCGCAAAGAAATGAACTAATCGAATATCAATATTATGGGATTACGTAAATTTATAGATAAAATAAAACCTAACTTTGAAGAAGGCGGCAAACTTTATTGCTTCCACTCATTCTTCGATGCAATGGAGACATTCTTCTACGTTCCTAACAAAGTCACTATCAACGGTGCTCACGTAAGAGACGCTGTCGATATGAAACGTAACATGATTTATGTCCTCATCGCTCTTATTCCTTGCTTCCTCTTCGGAACATGGAACATTGGTTATCAACATTTCCTTTCTCATGGTGAAGTAGCAACATTATGGCAAAACTTCGGCTACGGCTTGATGAAGATTTTACCTCTCTACATCGTGAGTTACGTTGTTGGTCTTGGCATTGAAATCATCTTTGCACAAGTCAGAAAAGAAGAAGTCAACGAAGGTTTCTTCGTAACAGGCTTCCTTATTCCTTTAATCATGCCAGCTGATGTGCCATTGTGGATGCTTGCTATAGCAGTAGCTTTCGCAGTTATCATCGGTAAAGAAGTGTTCGGCGGCAGCGGTATGAACGTCGTCAACCCAGCTCTTCTCGCACGTGCTTTCTTGTTCTTCTCATATCCTTCACAAATGTCAGGCGACAGCATCTGGATTGCTGAAAAAGCTGATGCTTACTCAGGTGCAACACCACTTGGCACATTATTAAACGGCGGTGGAGTAGAACAACTTCCAAGCATGATGGAAATGTTTATCGGTACAATTCCAGGCAGCGTTGGTGAAACATCAAAAATAGCTATCTTATTAGGTGCATTATTCCTCATTGTTACAGGCGTTGCTAGCTTGAGAATAATCCTCTCAACATTCGTTGGCGCAGCAGCTTTAGGTTTGTTATTCACAGCTATCGGCGTATCAGACGTTCCATTTTACTATCATTATTTAATGGGCGGCTTCATGTTCGGTGCTATCTTCATGGCAACAGACCCTGTTACAGCAGCACAGACAAACTGCGGTAAAATCATCTACGGTTTCCTCATCGGTGCTATGGCAGTATTGATTCGCGTAGCTAACCCAGGTTACCCAGAAGGTATGATGCTCGCTATCTTGTTACTCAACGTATTCGCTCCATTAATCGACTACTGTGTAGTAGCAGTTAATATCAGTAAACGTAAAAAACGCTGGGCAAAAGCAGAAAGGAGTGCAAAATGAAAGATAGATATATTTTCTTCTACATCACAGTCTTGACAGTGATAGTAGCTGCTTTGTTATCAGCAGCAGCATTGGTTTTACAACCATTCCAAGAAGCAAATGTCAACAATGAAAAAATGATGAACATCTTACAAGCAGCCGGCGTAAACATTGAAGAAGGCGCTAATGTTCAAGAACTTTTCAATAAAGACTGCGCTAAGATGATGCTCGTAAATGGTAATGGCGAAGTTGTTGAAGAAACAACAGAAAACTACCAAAAATTCGAAGCTTTCACATTGAACTTAAAAGATGAACTTTACAAGAGAGACAACGGACAAGACTTCGTATTGCCAATTATAGTTATTAATAATGGTAAAGAAAATGTCAACGTTCTTCCTCTTCAAGGTGCAGGTCTTTGGGGTCCTATCTGGGGCTACATCGGCATGACATCAGATTTCCAAAATGTTGTCGGCGTTGTTTTCGACCACAAATCAGAAACTCCAGGTTTAGGTGCTGAAATCACAACAGAAAAATTCAGAAGCCAATTCCAAGGCAAGACAATCTTCAGCAATGGCGAATTCGTATCTGTTGATGTTGTAAAAGGCGGTGCAGCTAAATTATCAGCTGACCTTCAAAAACATTCTGTTGATGCTATCAGCGGTGGTACTATAACTTCACAAGGAGTTAATAATATGATTGAAAATGTGTTAGGATCTTATTTACCTTATATTGAAAAACAATGAGTAAGAATTTAGAACTTTTAACAGCTCCATTACGCAAGGCAAATCCTGTCACAGTATTAATATTAGGTATTTGTTCTGCTCTCGCCGTAACAGCTAAGCTCAAACCGGCATTGGTAATGGCTCTTTCAGTAACAGTGGTTATCGCTTTGTCAAACCTTGTTATCTCTTTATTAAGAAAAGGTATTCCTTCAAAGATACGTATCATCGTTCAACTTATAGTTATTGCAACTTTAGTTATCCTCGTTGACCAATTCTTAAAAGCTTTCGTTTATGACGTAAGTAAACAGCTTTCAGTATTCGTCGGTCTTATCATCACCAACTGTATCGTTATGGGTCGTCTCGAAGCTTTCGCTATGGCCAACGGTCCATGGGAGTCATTACTCGACGGTATTGGTAACGGTCTCGGTTATGGTATCATCTTGGTTATCGTCGCTTTCTTCCGCGAACTTTTCGGTTCAGGAACATTGCTCGGCTTCCAAATCATCCCTGAAGGACTTTACAATTTCGGATATATGAACAACGGTCTTATGATTCTCCCTCCAATGGCATTGATCATCGTAGGTATTATCATGTGGCTACAAAAACCAGAGGAGGATAAGAAATAATGGAATCATTAGGTATTTTCGTCCGTTCGATATTTATCGACAATATGATATTTGCATACTTCCTCGGAATGTGCTCATATCTCGCTGTTTCAAAAAATGTTAAGACCTCATTCGGTCTTGGTGTGGCAGTCGTTTTCGTTCTCGCCATCACAGTGCCTATCAACTATTTGTTAGACAAATACGTTCTCTCAGCAGGCGCATTAGCATGGATCAGCCCAAGATTTGCAGATGTCAACTTAGACTTCTTGACATTCATTCTCTTCATCGCCATCATCGCTGCTATAGTTCAGATTCTTGAGATGGTAGTAGAGAAATTCACTCCAGCATTGTATTCATCATTAGGTATTTTCTTGCCTCTTATCGCTGTTAACTGTGCTATCATGGGTGGCTGTCTCTTCATGCAAGAAAGAGACTTCACAACAGTAGGCCAGTCACTTTCTTACGGTTTAGGTTCTGGTCTCGGCTGGCTCCTCGCTATCGTAGGCATCGCAGCTATCAGAGAAAAGATTAGATATTCTCATATCCCTAAGTCATTACAAGGCACAGGTATCGCATTCATCGTTACAGGTTTGATGGGCATCGCCTTCATGTCATTCCTCGGTATCACTTTCAAATAATTAATGTTACAGTTTAAAAAGAAAAAGAAATGAGTACTACATCTATTATTTTATTAAGTATTGCAGTATTTTTAGTCGTTGTCTTGATTCCTGTAACAATATTAGTTTTTGTTAGAAAGAAACTTGCTCCACAGGGCAAAGTGAAAATCAATATCAACGATGAGAAAGAAATCGAAGTAGAACCAGGCAACTCATTGCTTGCTACTTTAGCTAACGAACAAATCTTCTTGCCATCAGCATGTGGTGGTGGTGGTAGCTGCGGTATGTGCCGTTGTCAAGTTCTCGAAGGCGGCGGAACAATCCTCCCAACAGAAACAGGTTTCTTTAGCAGAAAAGAACAACAAAACAACTGGAGATTAGGCTGTCAAGTTAAAGTTCGTGAGGACATGAAGATTCACATCAACCCACAAATCTTCGGTATCAAGAAATGGGAATGTGAAGTTGTCAGCAACAGAAACGTCGCTACATTCATCAAGGAATTCGTCGTTAAACTTCCAGAAGGAGAACACCTCAAGTTCTTATCAGGCGGTTACATCCAAATCGACGTTCCTGCTATTGACGTCAACTACAAAGACATCGACGTTGATGAAGAATACAGAGCAGACTGGGAAAAATTCGGTATGTTCGACCTCGTCATGCATAACCCTGAACCACAGTTCAGAGCTTATTCAATGGCTAGTTACCCAGCTGAAGACAACATCATCATGCTTAACGTACGTATCGCTACACCTCCATTCGACAGAGTTAACGGCGGCTTCATGAAAGTAAATCCAGGTGTTTGTTCATCATACATCTATTCATTGAAACCAGGTGACAAAGTCACTATCAGCGGTCCTTACGGTGAGTTCCATATCAAAGACACTAAACGCGAAATCATCTTCATCGGTGGTGGTGCTGGTATGGCTCCAATGCGTTCACACATCTTGGATTTATTCCTTACAAAACATACAGACAGAAAAGTATCTTACTGGTACGGAGGTCGTTCATTACGTGAACTCTTCTATATCGACGACTTCAGAAAGATTGAAGAAGAAAATCCAAACTTCAAGTTCAATATTGCTTTGTCAGCACCGCTTCCAGAAGACAACTGGACAGGTTATGTAGGTAATATCCACGAAGTATTGTTAGAAAACTATCTTAAGAATCATAGCGAACCAGAAGAAATCGAATACTATCTCTGCGGACCTCCAATGATGACAGCAGCTGTCTTGAAGATGCTCGACAGCCTCGGTGTTCCAAAAGAAATGATTTCATTCGACGACTTCGGCGGATAATAATGCAGTAGTAGAGACGCAAAATTTTGCGTCTCTACAAAATGTAAATTTAAAATCAAAAAAAACAGCAGAATAATGGGTCAATTATTTCAAAGAAGTTCTGTAATTAAAGTTACTATTGCAGTAGTAGTATCCTTATTGTTATGGTTGCTTCCTACAACAACATTAGGATTACCAAATATTACAGTTGTAGAGCATCGTGTCATCGCTATCTTCGCTTTAGCTTTGATATTATGGTTTACAGAAGCTATACCATCATGGAAGACATCAATATTAATTATTGTAGTACTTCTTTTAACATGTTCGGATCAGGCTATCATCTTATTGCAAGAAGGTGGCAAAGAAGCTTTCAAAGGCATTGCTTTATCACACAAGACCATTATGGGTTCTTTCGCTGATCCAACAATCATGCTCTTCTTAGGTGGTTTCGTCATCGCAATCATGGCATCAAAAATGGGTATCGACGCTCAGCTCGCTAGAGTATTGTTAAAACCATTTGGAACACAATCTAAATACGTTTTGTTAGGTTTCATAATTGTTACAGGCGTCTTCTCAATGTTTATCAGCAACACAGCTACTGCAGCTATGATGCTCACATTCTTGTCTCCAGTGTTACGTCAGTTACCTTCAAACAACAAAGGTAGAATCGCCCTTATCTTAGCTATCCCTATCGGTGCTAACATCGGCGGCATTGGTACACCTGTAGGTACACCTCCAAATGCAATCGCATTGAAATATTTGAACGAGAGTCTTGGATTCAACATTGGTTTCTTCGACTGGGCTATAGTAATGATGCCTTTCGTGATTTTATTGCTTATATTATCATGGTTATTGCTTCTTAAGATGTTCCCATTCTCAGAAAAGCATATCTACCTTAATATTGAAGGCAAGACAGTTGAACGTCCACAACTCATCATTTCTTACGTAACAATAGCTTTGACAATCTTGTTATGGTTGACAGATAAGTTGACAGGTATCAATGCTAATACTGTTGCTTTGATTCCTATCGCTATTTTCTGTGTCACAGGTCTGTTCGGCAAGAAAGAACTCAAAGAACTCGATTGGGATGTTATCTGGTTGGTAGCGGGTGGTTTCGCTCTCGGTACAGCATTAGATAAGTCAGGTCTTGCAGCACACTTGGTAGGTGCTATCCCATTCGGACAATGGTCACCATTAGTAGTTATCATCGGCGCAGGTTTAATCTGCTGGTTATTCTCAAACATCATTTCACACACAGCAACAGCAGCTCTTATGATTCCTGTTATGGTTGCAGTTGGTACAGGTATGGGCAATGTCCTCGAACCATTCGGCGGTATCTTGACACTTATCTTATGCGTTGCATTGTTATCATCACTCGCTATGATATTACCTGTAAGTACACCTCCTAACGCTATCGCTTTCAGTACTGGCATGGTCGATGTTAAACACATGCGTACTGTCGGTATCATTGTAGGTATTATAGGTGTCGTCTTAGCATTCATATTGCTTATATTCGTAGGTAAAGCAGGTATTATGCTTTAATAATTAAAAAAATCTTAAACATTAAATAATATGGCAAAAGGTCTTTCATCAATTACAAAGAAATTGATCATGGCTGTTACTGGAGGCGCTTTAGTATTTTTCCTCTTGTTCCATGCTTCAATGAACATTGTCGCAATCATCAAGCCAGAAGGCTACAACAAGATTTGCGAATTCCTCGGTGCTAACTGGTATGCTTTAGTAGCTACAGCAGGTCTGGCATTACTCATGGTGTTCCACCTTATCTATGCTTTCGTTTTATCATTACAAAACTACAGAGCTCGCGGTAAACAACGCTATGCAGTAGTTGAAAAACAAGAAGGCGTATCATGGGCTTCAAAGAACATGCTCGTTATCGGTGCTATCGTTCTTATCGGCTTAGGTTTACACTTATTCAACTTCTGGGCTAACATGCAGCTCCCTGAAGTATTGCACAAATTAGGTATTCATGTTGAAGAAGCTAAGCTTGCTAATGTTACAGACGGCGTTCACTACATCGTCAACACATTCTCATGCCCAGTTTATTCAATCGTTTACTTAGTATGGTTGGCATTCTTATGGTTCCACCTCGCACACGGCGTAGCAAGTGTTATGCAATCAATCGGTTGGAGCAACCACGTATGGCAAAACAGAATCGAAGTCATCGGCAAAATCATCGCTGCTCTCATCGTTGTCATGTTTGCTGTTGTAGTTTTATATTATTGGTTAATTGTTGGTTAATAGGATAATATTATGAAAGAATTAAATTCTAAGATACCTGCAGGTCCATTGGCAGAAAAATGGACAAATTATAAAGCTCACCAAAACTTGGTGAACCCTGCTAACAAAAGAAAATTAGACATCATCGTTATCGGTACAGGTTTGGCTGGTGCTTCAGCTGCTGCATCATTCGGTGAAATGGGCTTCAACGTAAAAGTGTTCTGCATCCAAGACAGTCCACGCCGCGCTCACAGTATCGCTGCTCAAGGTGGTATCAACGCTGCTAAGAACTATCCTAACGATGGCGACAGCACATACCGTCTTTTCTACGACACAATCAAAGGTGGTGACTACCGCGCACGTGAAGCTAACGTTTATCGTCTCGCTGAATTAAGTAATAACATCATCGACCAATGCGTCGCTCAAGGCGTTCCTTTCGCACGCGAATACGGCGGATTATTAGCTAACCGTTCATTCGGTGGTGCTCAAGTATCCCGAACATTCTATGCTCGCGGTCAAACCGGACAACAATTACTCCTCGGTGCTTATGGCGCATTATCAAAAGAAATAGAAAAAGGTACAGTTAAGATGTACGCTCGTCGCGAAATGATGGACGTCGTTCTCGTTGACGGTCGTGCTCGTGGTGTCATCATGCGTAACCTCGTCACTGGCGAACTCGAACGCTACGCAGCTCACGCTGTAGTTATCGCTTCAGGTGGTTACGGCCGTGTATTCTTCCTTTCAACAAACGCTATGTCATCAAACGGCTCAGCTGAATGGCAAGCTTATAAGAGAGGTGCTATGATGGCTAACCCTTGCTTCACACAAATCCACCCAACATGTATCCCAGTTCACGGTGACTACCAATCAAAACTTACTCTTATGAGTGAAAGTCTCCGTAACGACGGTCGTATCTGGGTTCCTAAGAAAAAAGAAGACGCTGACAAATTAGCTAAGGGTCAAATCAAAGCTAAAGACATCGCTGAAGAAGATAGAGATTACTATCTCGAAAGAAGATACCCAGCTTTCGGTAACTTGGTCCCTCGTGACGTTGCTTCACGCGCTGCTAAAGAAAGATGCGATGCTGGTTTCGGCGTTAACAACACAGGTCTCGCTGTTTTCCTCGACTTCAAAGAAGCTATCGGCCGTTTAGGTCAAAAAGTCGTTGAAGAAAAATACGGTAACCTCTTCGAAATGTACGAACGTATCGTTGACGACAATCCATACGAAACTCCAATGATGATTTATCCTGCTGTTCACTACACAATGGGTGGTCTCTGGGTTGACTATGAATTACAAACAACAATCCCTGGTTTGTTCGCTGCTGGTGAAGCTAACTTCTCAGACCACGGCGCTAACCGTCTCGGTGCTTCTGCTTTGATGCAAGGTCTTTCTGATGGTTACTTCATCTTGCCTTACACAATGCAAAACTACCTCTCAGACCAAATCGGTGTTCCTCGTTTCAATCCAGACGCTCCAGAATTTATGGAAGCTGAAAAACAAATCCGTGAAAAGATCAACAGACTCATGGCTATCAACGGTAAACAAACTGTCGATTCAATCCACCGTCGCTTAGGTCTTATCATGTGGAACAAAGTCGGTATGGCTCGTAACGAAAAAGGTTTGAAAGAAGCTATCGAAGAAATCAAGGCATTACGTAAAGAGTTCTGGCAAGACGTTAAAGTTCCTGCTACATCAGGCATGAACAACGAACTTGAAAAAGCTCTCAGAGTAGCTGACTTCTTAGAAATGGGCGAACTCATGGCACGCGACGCTCTCATGCGTAACGAATCATGCGGCGGTCACTTCCGTGAAGAATTCCAAACAGCTGACGGCGAAGCAATGCGTAACGACGCAGAATACAGCTTCGTTGCTGCTTACGAATACCAAGGTCCTGACGCAGAACCTGTATTATATAAAGAACAACTTAAGTTCGAAAATGTCGAGGTTAAACAAAGAAACTATAAATAATTTTGCATTATGAAGTTAACATTAAAAATCTGGAGACAGAAAAATAATTTAGACAAAGGTAAATTTGTTACATATAATGTAGATAATATTCCTGAAGAAGCTTCATTCCTTGAGATGCTCGACATCTTGAACGAAAGACTCGTCTTGCAAGGTGAAGACCCTGTTACATTCGACCACGACTGCCGCGAAGGTATCTGCGGTGCTTGCGGTTTGTATATCAACGGCCACCCTCACGGAAAATATAAAAACACCACAACATGTCAGCTCCACATGCGTAAGTTCAAAGACGGCGACACTATCACCGTTGAACCATGGCGCTCTGAAGCTTTCCCTATCATCAAAGACTTGATGGTAGACCGTTCAGCATTGGATCGTCTCATCCAATCAGGCGGCTACGTATCAGTACGTACAGGTGGTGTGCCTGACGCTAACTCTATCCCAGTCAACAAACATGACGCTGACCTCTCTATGGACGCTGCTTCATGTATCGGCTGCGGTGCATGCGTCGCAACATGTAAAAACGGTAGCGCTATGCTCTTCGTATCAGCTAAGTTCTCTCAACTCGCTCTCTTGCCACAAGGTCAAGTTGAAACATACGAAAGAGTTCAAAAAATGGTCGCTAGAATGGACGAACTCGGATTCGGTAACTGTTCAAACACTTACGCATGTATGGCAGAATGTCCAAAAGGTATCTCTGTAACTAACATCGCTAGAATGAACAGACAGTTCTTAGCAGCTAAAATAGCAGAACCTTTGAAAAAATAAGTTGCTAAGTAGTTAAGTTACTAAGTCGCTAAGTTACTAAGTTGTTGAGAAGTTTTTAACCTCAGCAACTCAGATTTTCAGTGACTCAGTAACTCAGAATATCAGAACCTCAGAATTTTTTCTGAGGTTCTTTTTTTTTGAGTTTTTGAATTTCTGAGATTTTGAGTTTTAAAAAAATCGTATCTTTGTAATCTATAATTTTAAAAATTAAATCATGAAGAAACTATTATCATTCTTAATCTTGATGGTGATGACATCATCAGTTATTAAAGCTGACGAAATAATCGTCGGTACTGCAGCAGACAATAAAAATGTAGCTCCATTTGTGAATTCTTATCCTAACTCTTGGCTCGAAATGGTTTACACAGCTGAAGAAATTGGCCAGGCTTGTACTATAGGCAGCATAGCATTCCAATATTACGAAGGCCCATCATTGGATGTTAACGATATTAGAATCTATCTCGCTGAGACAGACAAGTCATCATTTGAAAACAAATCAGACTGGACACCAGAAAGCGAATTGACATTGGTTTATTCTGGAACTAATCTCATTCTCGGTGATGAAGAATGGGAGTCATTCCGATTAGATACACCATTTGAATACAGCGGCGAAAAAAACCTCGCAGTAGTGGTGGAAAAGACAGCACGTTATATTCTGTTGACACTCACATGGGCTTGCTACAATTCAGCAAATAGCGTCATGTTCACTGCAAGCGACACTGACCCAGCTTTCGCTCAATACCCAACAGCTGACGGCTTGGCAACATACAGCAAGAAACCAGTTATGAAATTGAAAGCTCCAGTTGCAAAACTCGACGCTCCTAAAAACCTTAGAGCATATATCAAACAAGATGTTCCTGGTTTCTCATACAAATATGAAATCACAATGGCATGGGACGCTGTTGTCGGCGCAACAGGTTATGACGTATTCGTAAACACTGAGACAGCACAAGACTTCCACATGGGTTACACCAACGGTACAGCATACGTAGCAGGTTCAGATAAAGAAGCTACTTTGGAATTCTATGTGGTGGCTTTCAATGACGAGACAGAATCTGACCCATCAGAGCCATATACAATCGTTATTAAAGGTGACGCTATTGAAGAATTGAACGCTTCTTTCAATGTTTATCCAAACCCAGTTGAAGACAGACTTCATATCGAGGCAGAAACAGAAGTTAAAGAAGTTGTGGTTTACGATGTTTATGGTAGACACCAAGTCACTGAGACACCAAGTCTCCAAGGTAATGTGACTGTTGATGTAGCAGACATGAAGAGCGGAATTTACTTTGTGAAAGTTGTTACAGAAAACGGTGAAGCAGTACAACGCTTTGTTAAGGAATAATAGGCTTTGAGCTATGAGCCATGAGTTACGAGCAATTGCTCAAAGCTCATAGCTCGCTGCTCATTGCTCATAGCAAAAAAGTCCTGTAAGGACGACAGTTTCCAGGCAGGTGATGAAGCACGCAGTGCGGAATCCCTGCAAAATAAGATTGTAAAAAATCAAAGTGCCGAAGGCACGACAGAAAAAACTTCTGTCGTACCTTCGGCACTTTTTATATCATTATGGTCATGAATGCAGGGGTTTCGTGCTTCGCACTCCACCGCCTGCCTGGGAACTGTCGTCCCTAACGGGACTTTTGAACTCTGAACTTTGAACTCTGAGCCCTGACTCTGGACTCTGACCCTGACTTATAGACTTATTGACTCAGCGACTCAGCGACTCAGTGTCTCGGTGTCTTGGTGACTCGGTGACTTGGTGTCTTTCAAACTATCTCTCCATTCCATAACATTTTTAGAAATAGTAAAGCAGGAATTATTTCCACTCCATTCAGTAAACGCCTGTTTTTATCTAATGATACTATTATTTTCCTAGAATCTGGATAATCTTCCTCAAAAGCCTTTAATCCTTTTGTATGTTTTGATACGACTTCATCAGAACTTTTAAACTCTAATAAGCCAATGTACTTCATCTAGTAATTGCGGTATTTTTTGAATTTCATCTATTATAACAAGTGTATCTGAGCCATAAAATTCTAATTCTTCTCTTAGGAGTTGTGGCTTTCGTTGCAAACGAAAATATTCATCGCTTTTTAATAAATCATAAAATATTGCATTAGGATATAGTTTTTTAACTAATGTGCTCTTTCCAACTTGTCTGGCTCCCCATAAAAAGACACTATCATTATGTAAATCAATTATTCTTTGTATTCTATCATATTCCTTTATATTATAATATACTTTGTTTTATCATGATAATCAAAAGTTGTACTTGCAAATATAATAATAAATTGCATTTTTTGACTTTCTCTCTTGCAAAGTTATAGCAAACAAAATGAAACGTCAAGGATTCAACACGAGAATTTTATCACATGTTTCCATTTTTTACGTTTTTATGGGATTTATTAAGATTAGATGTTAATGTTTTTTTTGAACTCTGAACACTGAACCCTGACTCTGAACTCTGACACTGACTTATAGACGCAAAGACTCAAAGACGCAAAGACTCAAAGTTTCTCTGCGACTTTGCAACTCTGCGACTTTGCGACTCAGCAACTCGGTGTCTCGGTGTCTCAGTGACTCGGTGACTTGGTGACTCGGTGACTCGGTGACTTGGTGACTTAAAAAAGTCTTGACAAGTGCTTCTTTTAATTATATATTTGCGGGGTAAAAATGCGGATTGCCGCAATAATAACCTTTTGAATTATGAGAATAGAACGCAAAAGAAACCTTAAACGACTTATTGATAGTCGAAAAAATGGTCAGATAAAAATAATTACAGGCGTTAGACGCTGTGGAAAATCATATCTGCTCGGAGTGTTGTATCGTGATTATCTTTTGCAAGAAGGTGTTTCTCCGAAACAAATTATCACCTTAGAATTAGATAATGATATAAACTTCCGTTATCGTAATCCATTGGAACTTGGAGCATATCTTCGTGATATGGTTGGTAATGCTGAAATGGATTATTATATTTTGCTTGATGAGATTCAGATGGTAGAGCCAATAGATAATCCTTATTTGCCTAAAGAATCTGGCTCTAAAATTACTTTTGTTGATGTTCTTTTAGGTCTAAAGAGTTTGCCTAATGTAGATATTTATGTTACTGGAAGTAATTCAAAAATGCTTTCTTCAGATGTTGCAACAGCTTTCAGAGATAGAGGAGAGGAAATTCATATTACACCGCTAACATACGATGAATTTTATGCAGCATATCCAAATGATAAACGTTATGCCTGGCGTGAGTTTATGACATATGGAGGTATGCCTTTCGTATTACATAAAACCACTCATGAAGAAAAATCCCGGTATCTTCAAGATTTATTCCGTTTAACTTATATAAAAGATATTTTAGAACGTAATAGATTACGTGCTAATGTAGAAGTTCTAGATGAATTGCTTAATGTGGTGGCATCTTCTGTTGGTTCTTTGTCGAATCCAACACGCTTGTCGAATACATTTCAATCTGTCAAAGGCTTAAAAATTAAAAATGAAACAATTTCTACATATTTGGATTGTTTTATAGATGCTTATATATTGAGCAAGTCATATCGTTACGACATAAAAGGCCGTTCGTATATCGATACCCCATTGAAATATTATTTTACAGATATCGGGTTAAGAAATGTACGTCTTAACTTCCGTCAGCAGGAGGAAAATCATATTATGGAAAACATCATCTATAATGAACTTATTGCAAGAGGTTTCAATGTTGATGTGGGAGTTGTGGAATATAACCATAAAGATACCAATGGCAAAAAGATAAGGACACAACTCGAAGTGGATTTTGTGGTTAATAAGATTGACAAACGTTATTATATTCAGTCGGCACTTACCGTTGCTGATGAAGAAAAACGCCAGCAGGAAGTCAATTCTCTAAACAGAATAGATGACTCTTATACTAAAATTGTTGTAGTGAGAGACAACGTTTTGCCATGGACGGATGAAAAAGGAGTACAGTATGTATATATTGAAGACTTCCTCCTGGAAAAGATAAATACACTCTGAACCCTGACTCTGAACCCTGACTCTGAACTCTGACACTGACTTATAGACGCAAAGACTCAAAGACTCAAAGACGCAAAGACTCAAAGTTTCTCTGCGACTCTGCAACTCAGAATCTCAAAAACTCAAAAACTCAGAATCTCAAAAACTCAGAATCTCAGCAACTCAGCAACTCGGTGTCTTGGTGACTCGGTGTCTCAGTGACTTGTTGTCTTTAAAAATCCCTCAATTCCTCAGTTCCTCATACCCTTAGTTCCTAAAAAAAATGTTGAAAAAATTGTTAATAAAAATTAACAGGTTTTCAAAAAATCTCTTATTTTTGTTGGTTGACATACATGTATAGGGATAAAAATAATAACATTAAAAAAACTTACGTAAGGGGAACATAAACAGATAGTTAGTAAATTAAAATACAAATTACGCTTTAGAAATGAAAAGGGGATTTTTAAATGAAAATCACCCTCCTTGTGATATTTTTCGGGGGGGGTGGAGCGGCGCATACCGCAAATATTATAAGTACTTGTTATCAAAAAGCTAGAAAATTTTCGTAGCTGCTATTTAGCGGCTTGGGTTCTCATGGTGCCTTTTAGGGAATGGCATCCGTGGAAGTATAACTTATTTGTAAATATATATATAAATAAAACTCTCAGGAAGTAGGGAGCCTGAGGTTGGAATTGACGAGCTGAGGAATTGAGGGGATAGACTGTTGTCTGTTGACCAAAAAGAATGGACGAAGACTGTTGACAGTTGACTGTTGTCCGTTGACTTAAAAAAAAGAAAAGGGATTAATTAAAAATAATATTAACTAAATTACAAATTATGAGAAAGAAATTTCTACTCGTGCTGACCTTGCTAATTTTAGCACTGGGAGGCGGCGGCAAATTATTTGCCGAAAATGGAAATGTTGCTAAGGTAGGTAATACCGAATATGCAACAATTGACCAAGCTCTCGCAGCTACCAAGACCATGACTGGTGACGTTACTGTTGAGATTTATGACAAGGTGACATTTAACCAACCTCTTATTGGTGACTACACCTCTATCAACTTTGTTGGTAAGGATACAGATGCCGAGATGTACCTCGATGTACAGGGCTACACCACTGCTACTGGCAAGGAGGTTACTTTCACCGATCTTAAGCTCAGCAAGTCTGTGGGTGGTTATATCGCTAATGCTGGTTTCATGAACGTGGCATTCGGTATCTACGATGTAGTGGAGGTTACCTATACTAACTGTACTTTCGAGAATGGTGCTTGCGCATCTTCTGGTAAGGTTACTTTCAACGGCTGTACATTCAAGAAGTCTTGGGACAAGTATGGTCTCTGGGCATATGGTAACGTAGATGTTACAGTCCAGAACTCAACATTCGCAGACTACCGCGGTATCAAGATGTATGCCGAGAATGGTGCCAATGCAAGTGTAGAAAAACCAAACCTTGTTGTTAAGAATACAAACTTCTCAGCTGTTCAAGGTGAAGGTAGCAAACCAGCTATCGTTCTTACATACGGTGAAAGTGTAACACTTGAAAGTAATACATATTCTTCAACAGGTGTATTTGAATTAGATTTAGATGGCAAACCTAATGGCGTTGCAGTTACATCAGATGTAGCTCCTACATGTATCAACGACAACGGTGCTTGCGGTGTTTTAGTAGATGGCAAGATTTACACAACAGTAGCTCAAGCTGCTGAAGTTGCAACATCAACATCAACTGTAACACTTCTCCATAATTCTACAGAAACAGTTGAGTTCCCAATGGGTGTTACTCTCGAAAAGAATGGTTTTGAAGCAAAAGGTGTAACAGTAGTTGTTCCTGTTGCTCAAATCGGTACAACACCTTATACAACTCTCGAAGCAGCTTTCAAAGCTGCAACAAGCGGTTGCACAATCGACATCCTTTCAGACGTAACTGTTGACAGCAAATGGGATTGCCGTTACACAGGTGCTAAATTTACTGTTCCTGTAACAATTAACGGTAATGGTAAGACTATCAAGTTTACTGGTAGCGTTAGCGATTCTAACTGGAACACTGTATTTCGTTTCGAAGACAATGCAACAGTTAAGAACTTGACAGTTGATATCGCTAATGCAACTGGTGCACAACGCGTAATTTCTGCTAAGAAGAGCCTTAATGTTGATGCTCTCAATATTGTTGGTAGCGCAAGATATGGTATCATCTTCGGTGAAGGTGCTAACGCAGCAGATTTGGCAGCAACAGAAATCGTTGTTAAGAATTCTACTCTTAATGGTACAAGAAGAGCTATTTCTGACAATGAAGGTGGCAAAGATGTTAAGTCTGTCGTAATTACAGGAAATACTCTTAAAGCTAATGCTTATATAAGCGCATCAGAAAGCATCGTATTTAACAATAATACTGCAAACGGTGAAGTTGACCTTCGTTCTTACACAGCAGAAAACGTTCTTGGCGTTGAAGCAAAAGGAAACATTCTTAAAGAAGGCGTTAAAAACTACATCTATGCTAAGACTATCGATGCTCAAGATGAATTCGAAACAAAGAATCCTCCTTTAAAAGTTTCTAACAAAGCTGAATTAGACGCAGCTCTTGCAGCAGCTAAAGAAGGTAATACTATCACTCTTACAGCTGACATCGACTACGGCACAACTCAACTTGCAATAACAAAAGCTATCACTCTCGACCTTGGTGGCAAGACATTGACAACTCAAAATGCTTACGGCGGTATGAGTGTTAAAGACAATCCTACAATTAAGAATGGTACTATTGTTCACAAGAGCAACACAGCTGCTATCAAAGTATGGAATGCTACTGCATTTGAAAACCTCGTTATCGACGTACAAGGCAAAGGCGATGCTAACAAGACTATCGGCGGTATCGTTCTCCAATCAGGTGGCACAACACGCGTTGGTTCTATCAAGAACGTAACAATAAAAGGTGCAGCTCTTACAAACGGTATCGAAACATATAACTGTGGTAATGCTACAGAAAACGTTATCGGTGCAATGGAAAACGTTACTATCAACGCTCAAGGTACAGGTATGCTCATCTCAGCTCCATGCGGCACAGCAACAAACTGTTCAATCAGCGGTGGTACTAACGGTATCGAAATCTGGATTAAGGGTAACTATAGCGCATCACTCGACCTCGTAGCTTCTAAAGTTGAAGGCGGTGTTTATGCTCACGATGAATTCATTAACAATCCAGATGCTGTAAACAATGGTAAATTGAGTCTTACAGCTGACAATGCAACTACAGGTGCTGGTCTTGAAGATGTAACTCTTACAATTGCACGTGCAGAAGCAGAAAATGTTAAAGGTGTTCTTAAAGATGTGATGGAAGCTGCTCAAGCTAAGATTGGCGACACCTATTATACTACAATAGAAAAAGCTTTCAAAGCTGCTCAAGCAGGTCAAACAGTAACTATCCTCCGTGCTGGTAAATATTCAATTCCAACAGGAAAAGACCTTACAATCACAGGTGCAGTTAATGGTGTTGTATTCGAAAACATCGGCGCATACGGTATGGGCGGTGCAAATGTTACTTTCAACAATGTGACATTTACATACGCAAACAATAGCACATATAAAGGTTTACAACACTCTGGCAATTTAGTTTACAACAACTGTACATTCAACGGCCAAGTATTCCTCTATGGTGCTTCTGAAACATTCAACAACTGTACATTCAATACAACAGACAGCAATAACTACAATGTTTGGACATACGGTGCTAAAGAAGTTGCATTCAACGAATGTACTTTCAACTGTGCAGGTAAGTCAGTTCTTATCTATAACGAAAGCCCTTCTGTTAACAACAACGTTGCTGTTACAAAGTCTCAGTTCAACGCTTCACAAGCTGTTGAAGGTAAAGCTGCCATCGAAATGGATTCAAGCTTACAAGGTACTATTAACCTTACTATAGATGGAGAAACAACAGCTACAGGTTTTGCAGCTGGTAATGTTTCTGGCAACAGCTTATGGAACAACAAGAAAGATAACAACGATATTACAGTTGTCGTAAATAATGAAACTGTACTTGCACCTATAAATGGTGATGGTACAGAAGATAATCCATACCTTATTAATAATGTAAGAGAACTCGTAGCATTCCGTAAAAGTGTCAATGCTGGTAAAACAGAATTCAACGCTCCTGGCGTTTATGTTGCTTTGAATGCAGACATTAACCTCGAAGGTACAACATGGGAACATGGTATAGGTGATGGTATCAATGCTACATTCAACGGTATCTTCGACGGTAGAGATAATACTATTAAGAACTTCACAATGGAAGTTTCTGCACCTGCTGGAGATTATGTATGTGGCGGTCTCTTCGGCTATATCAATGGCGCAGCAACAATCAAGAACCTTGTGATTGAAAATGCAACTATCACAGCAACAGTCAACGGTGAAGGCCAAGGTCATAACGTCGGTGTTCTCGTAGGTTTCGCAAATAACAATGGCGGTAAAGCTACAATTGACAATGTTACAGTTAAAGGTGACGTCAAAGTTGATGCTCCTAACGTATATGGTGTTGGAACAATCGTAGGTTATAGCTATCGTGATATGGGTACAATATCAAATTGTACAGTTGACGCTGTCGCAGGTTCATACATAAAAGGTTACAGCTTCGTCGGTGGTATCACAGGTTACAGCTACAGCAATGCAGTTATTTCTAACTGTTCAGTTGAAAACCTCGCTATCACAGCTACAAGTAAAGGTGTTGGTGGTATAGCTGGTCTCGCATTGGAAGGCAACAATATCTCAGGATGTACAGTTGCTAATACTACTACCGTCAATGGTGAAACTAACGTAGCTTATATTATTGGTGAACTTGGTAATAGCAATGGAAATGTTATTATAGAAAATTGTACTGCTCCACAACCTTGGGTAGGCGGTGCTTATGCAACAGGCGAACCATTTGTAGCCACTATAGGTACTAAATACTACACATCTATTAAAGACGCTATCAAAGCGGTTAAGGATAACGAAACAATCGTTCTTATCAGAGATATCACAATGGACTACAATGCTCGTGACTCATACGAAACACAAACTCAAAATATTGTTATCGATGGTAAGGGTTATGTTTTAACACTTAACCAAAATAACAGCGACTGGGCTTCTATCGGTTTGGCTAATGGAAGCAAACTCGTTCTCAGCAATATGACAATTGAAAAGACAGGCTATGGTGACACAAGCGGTGCTTGGAACACTCATGCTATCATTTTCAGCTGTCCACTTGAAATGAATAACGTAACTGTTAATAACGGTATCGCTGTTCAAGCTGGTGCTACATTAAATGGTGTAACTATCAATGAAGCTAATGGCTACTACGGATTATGGATTAATGGTAATGGTCAAGAAGTTACAGTTAATGGCGGTGCTATCAATGCTACAAACGGTGGCCGTGGTATCAAAATCGCTGACCAATACATCGACGCTCCTGCACAAGTAACATTGAACGTTGATGGTACAGTATTCAACACAGCTAAGAAAGCTGCTGTTTTAGTAACATCAACAGCAGGTGCTCAAATTACAGCTACAAATGTTGACATTACAAATGTTGCTAGCGATAACACCAACTTCGCTTGGGTTGATGAAGCAAGAGCTAACTACTTCGGCAACGTTACTTTAAATAATGGCAACGCTTACGTTGAAGGTGGTGAAGAAAGCTATGAAGTATCAGCTAAAACAGATGGCGTATTCGGTTATTACAAAAAACTCGAAACAGCTTTAGCTGCTAATAATACATCAGACATTACAATCCTCAGACCTATCACAATCGCTAATGGCGAAACACGTGTATTAGACCTCAACGGCAAAACTGTCACAGGTACAGACAATGGTACAGCTAGCTATGGCTTATTCACAAATAAAGGTAACTTGACAATCAATGATACTAAAGTTAATGGTAAAATCACTTTAACAGCTAAAAATAACCGTGGCTGGAATGCTTATTCATCAGTTATCTCTAACCAAGTAGGTGGCAAGCTCACAGTTAATGACGGTACAATCGAACACCTCGGCGGTACAGCCATGGCTTATGGTATTGACAACCTCACAAACGGTAAAGGCACATACGCTGAAACAGTTGTTAACGGCGGTACAGTTAAGTCAACATACCGTGCAATCCGTCAGTTCTTGAACGGTATAGAAGCACAAAACATCCTTACAGTTAACGGCGGTACAATTGAAAGTACAGGCGGTAACAAATCTATCTGGATGCAAGACCCATCTGCAAATGCTAACAGCGGTACATTGACAGTTGGTGAAGAAGCAATCCTTAAAGGTGATGCATATCTTGATGTCACAGCAGGCTCAACAGAATGGCCAGTTGTAGTTTCTATCGCAAAAGTAGCATTACAAGGTGAATCTACAGTGGTATCAGAAAATGTTCCTGCTAAGTATCAAGTGAAATTAGTAGATGGCTACTATACAGTAGTAGAAATAGCTCCAGCAGCTAAAATAGGTGAAACAATTTACTATTCACTTGCAGCAGCAATCAATGCAGCTACAAACGGACAAACTATCACTCTTCTTAGAGATGTAAATGAAAGCTTCACTATCAGCAAGAGTGTTACTATCGACGGTGCTGGCAAGAAATACACTGGTACAATGACTGGCAATAAAGGATTAAACATAACTATCCAAAATGTTAATTTCGTAAATGCTGGCTTTGATAAACCTAAAGCTCAGAAATCTTCTACTGGTACATATACAATCAAAAATTGTACATTTGAAGGTGATGGAAAATACGCTTATTCTATCCGTGCTTATGGCGCAAGCACTATCAATGTTGAAAACTGTACAGTAAACAATTATCTATACAGCTTCCTTTATGTAGTTAGCGGTACAAATACTGTTAATGTCAAGGATGTTACCGTTACGGACTGTCCAAACTATGCAGTATATTTTGCATCTGGCGTTAATAATGGTACAATAGAGAAATTAACTGTAAATAAGTCAAATAACGGTATTATATATAATAACAGTGCTAACAGAGCCTTAACATTGAAGTACTGTAAATTTGAAAATGTTGGAACTGCTATCGATCATACTGATGGTGAAACTAACACCATTACATGTAACCTCATCGGCGTTAACAACTTTGGCAATGCAGCATCTAGCGTATATGCAGAATATGTTCTCACAGCAGAAGGCACAACTCTTGAAGCTCCTGAAGGTCTTGTTGTTACAACTCCAGTAGAAGGCTGTGTTGTCAAATATGATGGTGGTGTTTATTCAGTTGTTCAAGCTAATGTGAAAAACAGCAATACAGGCGAGATGTATGCTACCCTCCAAGAAGCTATCAATGATGCAGCTGTTGATAGTGAACAAACACTCGTTGTTTTGAAAGACATTAATTTAAATAACACTACATTACAAAAACTTGATGGCCAATTTAACACATACTTCAAAGTAGAAGGTAAAACTGTTACAATCGACTTGAATGGTAAAACTATCAGTGGTGAATTCAATTCAACACCAATGCTTGTTGGTGTATTCTCAACAGAAAACAACGGCCACCTCACACTTGTTGACAATTCAGATGAAGGCACAGCATTAGTTGACTTAGAATCTGGAAATGACAAAGTTTATACACTTATTGCAAACTATGAATCAGGTTGTTCAATTACCATCAACGGCGGTACTTATATTCTCGATAAAGCTATTGATTCACACATGTACACAGGTGGAAATGAAGGTATCGTAGTTAATGGTGGTAAATTCATTCTCGGCAATGTTGGTGATGGTCAAAATGGCAAACCATGGATCTTTAATACTGTAGGTGCTAATGAACGTCATGTTATTGTCAACGGTGGTACATTTAACGCAGACATTAACCATCAATATTGGGCATTTGAAGTTTTTGTTCCAGAAACATTGGCTCTCAAAAGCAATGAAGAAAATGATACATGGACAGTTGTTGATGCAGAAGCATACGTATTAGAAAAAGCTGGCGATTATCAACGCAATGTCGGTTATGCTACATTAGAAGAAGCATTTGCTGTTGCAATGGAAAAAGACTTCACAGATGTAGTTTTAGTAGAAGAAAATGTAGTTCTTGAAAACACACTCACTGTTAATGCTGGTGAACAAATCGTTTTAGACTTGAATGGTAATGTTATAAGCGGCACATGTAACGCTGGTGAAAGTCATATGATTATGGTTCAAAACACAGCTGACCTTACAATTAAAGATTCAAGCGAACCATCAATAGGTAAATTAACATATGCTCATGGCACTTCAACAACAGGTTGGGTAATAGACCTTGAAGGTAAATTAACTCTCGAATCAGGTACTCTCGAACTCACAGGTAATTCATGGAGCATCGGTTATGCTGTTGACGTTCGTCCTAACTCATGGGGCTCAGAATACACAGAAGGTACAACATTCACAATGAATGGCGGTAACATCGTTTCAAGCGATGGCGGTGTACGTGTAGCTTCATCAAGTGCAGCAACACACGAAAATGTTTCAGCATCATTCGTGATGAATGGCGGTGAAATAGACGCAGCATGGGACGGTGTATTCGTACAACAAAGCAATGCAATTTACGATGTATTAAGCTTCACAATGAACGACGGTACAATCAAGAGTGACCTCAACCCAGTACGCGTATATGGTCCAGCAGCAACAGGCTATGTAAACGGTGAAGATTGCATGAATATCGCTTTCAATGGTGGTACAATGACATACACTGGCACAGAAGTACGTGAATGGATTATCGAAGAAGTTCTCCGCGTTGGTGGTGGCAGCACAATCGAAACTATACTCGAAAGCGGTGACATTACAGCAAGCGCAGCATTTGCACAAGCTAATGAACTTCCAAGAGGTTATGGTTGGGAAGAAACAGCCGGCGTATTCTATGCTGTTAAACTTGAAGTTGCTATGATTAACGAAACAGGAGTTATCTATTCAATACTCCAAGACGCATTCGATGCAGCACAAAATGGTCAAACAATCACAGTTCTCGAAGACATCGATTTAACAGAAGGTGTTACTGTAGCAGCTGGTAAAGTTGTTACATTAGATTTGAATTACAATACAGTTACAGGCACTCCAACAGAAGCTAAAGCTTATGCTGTAATCACAAATAATGGTAACTTAACTGTCAAGAATGGTTCAATCATCTGCGACCATAAACTTGCTGGTTCAACAGGCTATGCTGTTAACGCTATCACAAATGGCGGTACTTTAACAATCGATGGTGCTACTGTTGAAAACAACTCAACAGCACAATACCAAATCGGTTATGCTATCGACAACAACTCAACAACAGGCAATGCTGAAGTAGTTGTTAAGTCAGGTGCTGTTAGAGCATCAGGTTCTGCCTACTATGATGGCATCCGTCAATTCTGTAACAGCTTGACAAATGAAAATAGCGTAACTATCGAAGGTGGTGAAGTATCAACATTATGGATGCAAAACCCAAGCGATGGTGCAGAAAAGAACACTAAAGACGTTAAGGGTTCATTCTCAATCACAGGCGGTAAAGTTGGTGTTGTTTCAACAGAACCAAGTGCTAACTTCACAGCATCTATCACAGCTGGTGAAATTGGCAGCGTAGAATACTTCCAAAAATCAGAAGGTCGCAACCTCGTTAACTATATCAAAGGCGGTAAATTCAAGATGGATGTAACAGAACCATTCTGTGCTTATGGATATACAGCAAAATATGAATATGATGAAGCTGGATATAACTACATCGTAAAAATAACATACGGTAAATTAAAACGCGAACTTTCAAATGGTTGGAACTGGTTCTCATCATATGTTGATATTGAAGGTAAAGAAGGTCTCGACGCATTGACAAATGCTCTCGGTACATCAGGTATCCAAATCAAAGAAAATGGAGCCTCAGGAGCATTTATCCAATATGATGAAAATGATGGTTGGTCTGGTCTGCTTGAAGCAACATCTTCAACAAAGATGTATTCTATCAACACATCTGATAGTGTGACAGTAGAAATCGAAGGAACCTTCTATGGCGTAGAAAATTACGAAACAACATTACACAAAGGTTGGAACTACTTATCATATCCACATTATGAAGCAAAAACATTGGCTGAAGTTCTTCGTGGATTTGAACCAGTTCAAGGTGATGTAGTTAAGTATCTTACAAAAACTGCGATTTACAATGCGTCATCAAATACATGGATTGGTGCTCTAACACAATTACAACCAGGCGAAGGTTATATGTACAGCAGTAAATATGCAGTAAACAAGCTCGTATCATACACAACAGAAACTACATCTACAAGATCATCTGCAAAATTATACTTAAGCGAAGCTACAGAATACTGGACAATAGATGTAGCACAATATCCAAACAACATGACAATGATAGCAACATTGGATGTTGAAGGTGGTGACTATGAAGTTGCAGCATTTGTTGACGGTGAATTACGTGGTAGTGTACGCCCTGTATATGTAGAGGAACTCGATCAATATATCATGGTTTTGACAATCCTTGGTGATGAAGTAGCTAACATGACATTTAAATACTACGACTACAACACATCAGAAGAGTACACACTCAATAATGTTGCAGTTTACTCAAATAATGCAGTCTTAGGTTCATTGGAAGAACCATACGCATTGACAAGAGGAACAACAGGTATTGGTGAAGCAACAATAAGCGACATCAACATCTATCCAAACCCAACAACAACAGATAGAGAAATCAATCTCCAAGCAACATGCGACAAGGTTGAAGTATTCAACACATTGGGCGTTAAAGTTGCCGAATATCAAAATGTTGACACTATCGATGCTCTTGAAACAGCAGGTACATACGTAATCAGAGTAACACTCAATGGCGATGTTAAACATTGCAGATTGATTGTTAAATAAAATTGCTTAGAGCAGCGAGCTATGAGTTGTGAGCTTTTGCTCATGGCTCATGGCTTATGGCTCAAAGCTTACATAAAACTAAATAGAACTACAAATACTAACAATTTAAAATTAACAATGAAAAGAAAATTATTTTTGATTGCATGTTTCTCGATTTTATGTTCCATGATTTATGGACAAAATCATTGGATGCCAGATGAACCGATACCAGAGGGTAGTATGTCTGCAATAATGTGTGTAAAAATCTGTGGTGATGAACAAATGAGAACAGATTTAGAATTAGCTGCATTTCATGATGGTAAAGTTCGTAGTGAATCAACAAGAGGACAAATAGTCGATGTTGATGGAAAAGAACGTGTGCTTTATATTATAACTATCTTAGGTGATAAAAAAGGAGAAGAGATTACATTTAAACTCTACGACCCTATTGCTGACAAGGAATATTATTGTTCATATAATGATATTGTCTTTAAAAATAATGCAGTTCTTGGTATGGATGATGCAACTGGAGCTTTTGATCCAATAACACTTAATTTCTATCATTGGAATTATGAGTATGATTATTCATGGAATCAATCAATGACCATAGTCTCTAAGGTGCAAATCAATGGTGTAGATCAAGATCGTACAAATCTTGAAATCGCAGCTTTCTGTCGAGAAAAATTATGTGGAGTTTCACATCCTACAGTAATTAATGGTAAAAAATTATTGTATCTTCAAATTCAAGGTAATGATGATGACGTAGATGAACCTGTTTCATTTAAGTTATATGACCATGGTGGAGAATATGATGAAATATTACTTTCAGACTATACAGAACTTTTTGAAAACAATAAGGTTATAGGTAGCAGTAGTAATCCTCAAGTGATTAACTTTATCTCAAAATATGTAGCTAAAATAGGTACAACAAAATTTGAAACTCTTCAGGCAGCAGTAGAGGCAGCTCAAGAAGATGATGTAATCACTATCCTTAGAGATGCTGAAAGCGAAGAACCTGTAGTTGTCAATAAAGACATTACAATAGATTTCGCAGGTTTCACATACGACGGTGCTTTAAACCTCAAAGCTACTCTTGACGTTGTCGGTACTGCTGGTAAAGTCACTTCAATAGTATTGAACGAAGGCGCACAAGTTTATCACAACTATGCTCTCGAGACAACAATAGTGAGAAACATAGCTGGCACAACTTCTGGCTGGGGCACTCTCAGCGCTCCTACTGCAGAAGGCGATGTCGAATTCAACACAACAGGTACACATGACTTCTATCAATATGTAGAGTATCAAGACTTAGAATGGGATTATATTCCAGCTGAAGACAACACTTATGAAATGGAAGTTGGCCGTGGCTATCTTTATGCAAATGAAGAAAATGTTGTAGCAAGCTTCACTGGTACTCTAAATATGAAGGCTGTAAAATATGCTCTCGGTTATACTGCAGATAAAGAACTCTCTGGCTTAAACATGATTGGTAATCCTTTCACACATAATATCAATGTGAACCATTTGGATGGTGAAATAGCTGAAGCTTTCTATTCTGTAGATACAAGTGGTGCATGGGTGCCAAATGTTGAAGGTTCAGTAATCGCTCCATTACAAGCTGTTCTCGTTCAGACAAACGTCGCAGATACTCTTGCAATCAACAAAGAAGCAACAAGAACAAGAGCTGCTTCAGAAGGTAGCTTGAAAATCAATGTAGCTAACAAGAATTATAATGATGTTGCTTACGTATTATTCAAAGAAGGTCTTGGTCTTAGCAAGATTGCTCACTTCAACACAGAAATCCCTATGGTTTCAGTGAATGTTGAAGGCAAAGAATATGCAGTAGCAACAATGAACAAAGAAGTCACAGAAATTCCAGTATCATTCAAAGCCATGACAATGGGTGAATATACAATTTCTGTTGAAGCACAAGATGTAGAAGAGACAATCTATCTCACAGATAAGCTTACTGGTGAAAGAGTAAATCTTAACACAGACAGCTATACTTTCATGGCAACAAGCAACGACAACACTGACAGATTCGTTCTTACAAAAGTTTTAGATACAACAGGCATTGAACAAAATGCTGAATGTTCTGTATATGTAAGCAATGATGAAATCAGATTCAACAACCTTAATGGTAACCTTAACGTTAGAATCTATGATATGTTAGGCCGTCCTGTTGCAGAATACAATGTATTTGAATCAGCAATAATTTCAACATCATCATTTGAAACAGGCATGTATATCCTTCAAATGACAGATGAAAACGGAGTCAGAACACAAAAAGTATTAGTTGATTAATTGCCAAAAAAGTAAAGTAAATGAAAAGAGTCATAATAACATTATCATTTATAGCTGCGTTGGGATTGAACGTCAATGCACAAAATCAGAGCACACAATCATCAGATGGTTTCTTCAATAACTCAACATTGACAGAGAACAACTATCGTGAAGGAAGTTTTGTTGAACCAAACTTCCCAGGTCGTAATGAATTCACAGACCAAGATGCTCCATTAGGTTCAGGCTTATTATTACTAGCAGGTATGGGCGCAGCTTATGCCTTGAGAAGAAAACGTAAATAAAAAATGAATATGTGAAAAAGGGACGCTACGGCGTCCTTTTTTTTATATGTGGTAGAGACGCGTCGACAACACCATAAAATATAAAAAATGGGTTGTTGACACGTCTTGTCGTTATGTTAAGTGATTTTTTAAAAATCCCTTTTGTTATTAAAAAAACTTTCGTAATTTTGAAGTCCGAAATTCTGGGCACAGATTGATGACTGTGACTTTAAGCCATTGTCTGTAGTCTGTCGTCCGTTAACCGTAGACAAATAAATCAAATATTAACACATAAAATAACAAATATCATGGAATTACCATTTGCAGAATCATGGAAGATCAAGATGGTCGAACCTATTAAAAAAAGTACACGTGAAGAACGTGAACAATGGATGAAAGAAGCTCATTACAATTTGTTCAACTTGAAAGCTGACCAAGTTTACATCGACTGTTTGACAGACTCAGGTACTGGCGCTATGAGCGACCGTCAATGGGCTGCTATGATGATGGGCGACGAAAGCTACGCTGGTTCATCTTCATTCTTCCGTCTTAAAGAAGTTATCACACGCCTCACAGGTTTTGAATATGTTATCCCAACACACCAAGGCCGTGCTGCTGAAAACGTTCTCTTCAGCCACTTAGTAAAAGGCGGCGACATCGTTCCTGGTAACTCACACTTCGACACAACAAAAGGCCACATCGAAAGCCGTAAAGCTTTCGCAGTAGACTGCACAGTTGACGAAGCAAAAGACACACAATTAGAAGTTCCTTTCAAAGGTAATGTCGACGTTAAGAAACTTGAAAAAGTTCTCGCTGAAAACGCAGAAAAAGTTCCTTTCGTTATCGTTACTGTTACAAATAACACAGCAGGTGGTCAACCTGTATCAATGCAAAACCTCCGCGAAGTTAGAGAAGTTGCTAACAAATATGGCAAACGCGTTATCTTCGACTCAGCACGTTTCGTTGAAAATGCTTACTTCATCAAGACTCGTGAAGCTGGTTACGCAGACAAAACTATCAAAGAAATCGTTAAAGAGATGTACCAATATGCAGACGGTATGACAATGTCAGCTAAGAAAGACGGTATCGTTAACATGGGTGGTTTCATCGCAACACGTCACGAAGACTGGTACGAAGGTGCAAAACGTTTCTGCATCCCATTCGAAGGCTTCCTCACATACGGTGGTATGAACGGTCGTGACATGGACGCTCTCGCAGTAGGTCTCGACGAAAACACAGAACTCGACAACATCGAAACACGTATCAAACAAGTTCAATACCTCGCAGCAAAATTAGACGAATACGGCATCCCTTACCAACGTCCTGTTGGTGGTCACGCTATCTTCGTTGACGCTGACCGCGTTCTCACAAACGTTCCTAAAGAAGAATTCCCAGCACAAATGCTCGCTATCGAGTTATATCTTGAAGCTGGTGTCCGTGGCTGCGAAATCGGTTACATCCTCGCTGACCGTGACCCTGTCACACGCGAAAACCGCTTCGGTGGCTTAGACCTTCTCCGTCTCTGCATCGCTCGCCGCGTTTATACAAACAACCACATGGACGTTATCGCAGCAGCTTTGAAGAACGTTTACGACCGTCGTGACGAAATCAAACACGGTGTACGCATCACATGGGAAACAGAACTCATGCGTCACTTCACAGTTCATTTGGAACCAATAAAATAATAGATATAAATAAACATTGAACTAAGAACGTTGAACATTGAACCATTGGTTTCTTTGTTCAACGTTCATCTTTAAAGTTCAAAGCTCAAAGCTCAAAGTTCATGTTAAACATCCTTTTCATAATCGCCCTTACATCGCCAGTAGCATTCGCTTCAACAGCCTTTAACGTAAATAATGAGCAATTAAAAATTGACAATTTACAATTCGGGAAGAAGCTGATGTTTGCTCTCGTTCTTGCATTAGGACAAGGCGTGATGTATACTCTCGGAGATTTGCTCGGCGGCACATTCATGCATCTCATGGCGAGACAGTCGAAGTGGATAGTGCTTGCGATATGCATCATGATATTTTACAGGATGTTGATGAACACCTTGAAGATTAAGAACGGAGCCAACCTTTATTTTGTAGAAACCAAGAAACAGCTTTTGTTACTCTCTGTAGCCGTCGGCGTTAACACCTTCATCGCCGGACTCATGGCAGAGCATTATATGCCATTCCAAAATCAGACACCTTATATATTAATGGCAGCAGCTTTCATCTGGGCTATGATTGCAATGCTGACACCATTCTCCAAAATGAAACTCACCTTCAACAGCCTTGTCAATCTAGTATCAGCCTTTATCATATTTGCAAAAGGATTCTGGGGACTTTTTTAGGAACTGAGGAATTGAGGAACTGAGGAATTGAGGAATTGAGGAACTGAGGAATTGAGGAACTGAGGAACTGAGGAACTGAGGAACTGAGGAATTGAGGAATTGAGGAACTGAGGAATTGAGGAATTGAGGAACTGAGGAATTGAGGAATTGAGGAACTGAGGAATTTAGGAACTGAGGAATTGAGGAACTCAAAATCTCAAAATCTCAGAAACTCAAAATCTCAGAAACTCAAAATCTCAGAAACTCAAAATCTCTGAAACTCAAAAACTCAGAAACTCAAAAACTCAGAAACTCGGTGACTTAGTGTCTCGGTGTCTCGGTGACTTGGTGTCTTAAAAAATCCTCATACCCTTAACTCCCAACTCCTAACTCCTAACTCCTAACTCCCAACTCCTAACTCCTAATTCCTAACTCCTAATTCCTAACTGAAAAAAAAACGTTGTCCGTTGTCCGTTGTCTGTTGACTTTTATTATCTTTGTAGGCTTAATCATATAGTTTACAAAGGTATGTTTCATCTGACGAAAATATTTCATTTTGAAGCGGCTCATGCCTTGAAAGGCTATGACGGTCGTTGTCGTAATATTCACGGTCATTCATACGAGATGCGTGTCACTGTGAAAGGCATGCCTGTCATGGATGACGACAATCCTAAAAACGGAATGGTGATGGATTTCGGCGACTTGAAAAAAATCGTCAATGAAGAGATAATAGACCATTACGACCATGCTTTCATCATAAACCATCAGATGCCTGAGGAGTTTATAGAAGAAGTGAAACGTAATTATGAAAGAGTCATCATTGTGCCATTTCAGCCTACCACAGAGATGATGCTCCTCGATTTCTCAAAAAAGATAAAGAGAAGACTTCCAGAAGAGATACAGCTCGTCAAGATTTTCCTTAAAGAGACAGAAGGCTCCTTCGCCGAATGGATAGAAGAATAATCAGTATTAACTTAAAATAATTATCATGAAAAAAACTTTACAATTATTATTAACATTGGCATTGTTCGTCTGCAACATCACTTTGCATGCTGATGGCGACGAATATTTCAGTGCCCAAGTGACAATAGGTACAGAGTCAAACCTCGACATCACACCTTTTGTCGGCAAATACAGCTATTCATGGAATGAGACAATCTATCCAGGAACAGAAATCGGCGGTGAATGTACCATCAATGCTATTTCATATCATAGCAATATGGAAGACACACCATATCCACTCGTGTTGGAAAAATTGGATATCTATATGGCTGTGACAGAGAAAACAGCATTCGTCTCTGCCATCGACTGGGTCCCTACAAGCGCTCTCACAAAAGTATATAGCGGAACAAATGTCACTATCGGTGATACACCATGGGAAAAAATAGTCTTGGATGTTCCTTTTTATTACAATGGCAATGGCAACCTCGCTGTTGTGGTAGCAAAGAAAACATATGGCTATCAGTCAAAATTGAAATGGTACTACACCAAAGATACTTACACCTCAACACTTTATTACGCAAATGACGGCAATGAAAGCATCGCTGACGTCCCTCCAACAACAAGCAGTGCAGGTGAAAGAATGACATACAGAGCAAACATCATGTTAGATGTCGTTTATGGTGCAGTTTCAAGCCCTATCGTAATTTCTCCAGATCCAATAGACCTCGGCATGCGTCCTGCAGGAGCTTGGATGCGTCCTGTCAATGTCGACTTGACAACAGACTCTTTGGCAGCTAGCGTCTTGTCTATAGAATCAACAAACAAATATTTCGTCGTCTCAAATGTTCAGACCCCTGCACATGTAACAACAGAAAATCCATTGTCAGTAAAAATAAAGAATGCTGAAAGCAATGTTGTTGGTGAGATGAACGGCCAGCTTGTAGTGACAACAAACTACGGCGAGAATGTTGTCGATATGAAAGCTGTTACTTATTCTCCAGCAAAATCTGACGTTTGGGAAAAAGCTGCTGAAGTGACATCATATCCATACAACGACACTCCAAATTTCGATAAGCTTTATAACAACTACTACTTGCCAGGTAACACACAAGACGGTCCTGACGCTGTGTATAAACTCACTGTTGAGGAACCAACAACATTGGCTGTTGGCGTTAATGGCGAAAATGCAAAGATAGCTTTGTATACACAAAACTTCAGCGGCGTTGGTGGTCCTGACGTCAACAACAGCTATGGCGCAGTGGTAGAACCAGATGATGACCCATTTGCACCAGAATTTCCAGAAGTTGAGATGCCAGAAGTACAAGGCAACTCATTCTCATACGATTTCAACGATGGTAAAATCGACGGCTGGAGAACAGTAGACGCTGATGGTGACAACTTCAACTGGAATGTTGTTACAAGCGGTGCCGGCGTCGGTGTGAAATGCCTCGCTTCTTATGCTTACGATTACTCATCAGGTTCAAGTCTTACTCCAGACAACTACGTCGTGACAGTAGGCTCATATTCAATAGACGCTAACTCAGTCCTCGAATTCGATATCAAAGCTACTGAAGATTACTTCTTGAATGAGACATATGCTGTCGTCGTTTCTTTAGATGGTGTTAACTTCGATATCGTTGAAAAAGAATCATTCGCAGATGCTAACTGGAATCACAAGACTGTATCTCTTTCAGAATATGCAGGAAAAGATGTAGTGATAGGTTTCCGTCATTTTGAAGTAGGAACAAAGTCATTCGCAATCTTCGTCGATAACGTAACTTTGACTCCAGGTCGTGGCACAAGATATGTCAAATCACAAAAATATGTGGTGCCAGCTGGTACATACTACCTCGCTGTTTCAGCAACAGAACGCTTTTCTGTAAATATCAACGCTATCACAGAAAATGGCTACAACCCTCTTACAGAAGTAGTAGCTCAAGAAGTTGATGACAATAAAGTTAACTTGACATGGAGCTTCGATTTCATCGCTAATGGCATCCAACTCAGCAAAAACCAATTGTCAAACAATAGCAAAGCTGGTCAAAACCAAACAGTATTAGGCTATAATGTATATAGAAGAAATACCTTAAACGACGCAGAGCCAGAACTCGTAGCTGAAAATCTGACAGATACAACATACACAGACGCTACATGGAATACTATGACTACAGGTCTTTACCAATGGGGCGTTTCTGTAATATATGACGCTGGCAATGGCGCAGAATATGAAACAGAAGCTGCATATTCAAACACTTTAGGCAAAGACATGTTCACAACATTAAAACTCGTTGTTGACACAGAAAACCAACTCTCTCCAGCAGGAACAACAGTTTCATTATATAATGTCTATGAACCTTCATTCAAATATGAAACCACTTTAGACGAGACTGGTGTTTGTACATGGGATTCATTCCGTAGAGGTACTTATAGATTCTCAATGTCATTGGATGGCTACAAACCAGGTCCTAAGAATGAGTTGATAGAAGTATGGGAAGAAACAGAGTTGAAATATACTTTCGAAGAAAAATTCGTCCTCGGTGATGTCTTCGTATCTTCAACAGGATGGGCAATGTGGAATGACAATGCTGCATCATATCAAGTTAAGTTAGACGGTAAATCTGTTGCAGAAGTTACCACACCTTATTATCAATTTGATGTAACAAATCTCGTAAGAGGTCAGGAATATACAACAACAATCGTTGGCTCAAAAGAATTAGAATACACCTGGACTTATCTCTCATGCGACGGCTTGGTAGAAGCTAACCACTTCGAAGTTGAAGCTGAAGGTAAAGAAGTATCAGCTTATTGGAAACTTCCTGTCACAGGCTTCAGCTCATCAGAATTCAAATTCGACTTTGAAAACGAGACATTGAACGGTTGGGTTACAATTGATGGTGACGGCGATGGATACAACTGGTCAAATTCATATAACTATTCACAGACAGAATGTGGCTTCGAAAGCTTCTACAGCGCAATGTCTCATTCATGTTTACAAACATTGCCATTAACACCAGATAACTATTTGGTTACAGCTAAGAAATATCTCATCACAGACAACTCAGTGCTTCGTTATGTAGTTAGCGCAGAAAATAAGATGTTCGCAGAAGAACATTATGGCATTGCTATCTCAACAAAGAGCAATTATAATAAGGCTGACTTCAGAACTATCTGGGAAGAGACATTACCTAAAAACGATGAGTCAACAACATTCCATGGTACATGGTATGAGAGAACAGTCGACTTGAGCGAATATGCAGGTCAAGAAGTATATATCGCTTTCCGTCACTTCAACTGTACAGACCAATTCTGGATTAATATCGATAACGTAGAGCTTACAAAAGCAGAGACAAGAAAGAGAGAAGGCGAATGGTTAGGCTATGGCGATGATAACAACTACGACGCATTGGGCTTGCAAGGCGGAACTCCATTCTATTGGGGTATTATGTTCCCAGCAGCTGACATGCAAAAATTCGCAGGCCAGTCATTGACAAAAGTTTCTATTTACGACCTCACAGCTCATGAAGGAAGATTCATGATTTATCTCGGTGGCGATAAAGCTCCTGGTACTTTGGTCCATACTCAAGACTATAAGACCATAGGTTCTAAAAAATATCTTGAATTCGAATTGACAACAGCAGTAGACCTTACAGGCGAACAAAACGTATGGGTTGTATTTAACAACTACACAAGTCAGAATGTCGCTACAAACTGTATCGGCTACACTAATCCTAACGGTCGCTGGTTCTCAACAAATGGCGTTAACTGGACCGATATCTTGACATATTCAGGATATAACTTGACATGGCAGATTCGCGCTTATGTTGAAGAAGTGTTAATTCCAAACACAACAGACCTCGAAGTGCTCGGAGCTATGTTATATCGCGATGGTGAATTGTTGACACAACAGCCAACAACAGAAGAACAATACGTAGAGACACTCGAAGAATATGGAGAATATGAATACTCATTGAGAGTGGTTTATGGCGGCGAAGAAGATACTTACTATGCAATGTCTTGCCCTCAAGTAATAAACTTCACTCACGACTTGAAATGTAAAGCTCCTAAAAACCTCTTCGCTGAAGCAACTATCGATGCTGATGGTAAAGTAGGTACAAGATTGGAATGGCCTTATACATTGCATGGTTCAGACTGGTTGTACTATGACAATGGTGTTAACGAATCAGGCTTAGGTCTCGTAGGTGTTCCTATCTACTGGGCAGTCATGTTCCCAACAGAAAAACTCGAGTTCTATAATGGAACGTTGATGACAAAAGTGTCAGTGTATGACTACGAATCACATGATGGTAATATTCTTATCTACTATGGCGGCGATAACGCTCCAGGTATGTTAATCCATAGCCAGCCATATCAATGTTCTGGTACAAGACAATTCGTTGAATTTGAATTGACAGCTCCTATACCAGTCGATGCTTCAATGAATCTTTGGGTCGTATTCAATGCTAATAATGGTAACTATCCTGCTCCTATATGCGCCGATACTGGCGACAAGAACGGCCGCTGGATGTCAACAGACGGTATTAACTGGGCTGACGTCGGAGCAGTCCCTGCATTAGCTGGTACATTTATGGTACGTGCTTACGTTACAAGCGACATGAGAGGTGAAATAGCATTGGGTGGTGAACGCTCATCTGAAGCTAAATTCTCACACTATAACGTATATCGCGGAACATCTTTAGATAATACAGAACTCATCGCTCAACCAACAATAGGTTATTACTTCGACGAAGTAGATAAAGGTACTTACTACTATCAAGTGACAGCTACTTACTTGGATGGCGATACAGATTGTGAGTCAGAATTCGCTAACTCATACACAGAACCTGAAAATAATTACGTTAAGGTTGAAGTGACATCAGTTAATGAAAATACATTAGGTGATATCAAACTTTATCCAAACCCAACAAACGGTAACTTGAACGTAACAGCAGAAGGCTTACAACGCATCACTGTTATCAGTGCAATAGGTCAGGTCGTATACGACATCAATGCTAACTCTGATAACGAAATCCTCGATATGTCAAGATTAGATGCAGGTATCTATATGGTTCGCATCGTAACAGAAAACGGAATGACAACAGAGAGAGTTTCTGTTATTAGATAAGGAACTGAGGATTTGAGGAATTGAGGAACTGAGGAATTGAGGAACTGAGGAATCCCTCATACCCTTAAATCCTCATACCCTTAAATCCAAAAAATGTGGAGAGTAATCTCCACATTTTTTTTTATCTTTGCACTATGGTTTCAATACAAAATCTTAGCATGCAATTTACCGGTGAGAATCTCTTCACCGACATCAGTTTTATGATTCGCGAAAAGGATAGGATAGGCCTCGTCGGAAAAAATGGCGCGGGCAAGACAACACTCATCCGTCTTCTTTGCGGTCTCGAACAGCCTTATAAAGGCGACGTGATAATGTCTGACGACGTGACTATAGGCTATCTTCCTCAAGAGAAAAACGTACATAGCACTAAGACCGTTCTCGACGAAGCGATGACGGCTTTCGAGGAATATTACGAGATAGAACGTCAGCTGGCTAAACTTCAAGATGAATTGTCGAATAGAGAAGACTACGAGAGTGCTTCATATCAGCGCCTCTGCGAGAAGATGAGTCATCTCAACGAACGACTTGCTATTATGGGTGGTCATTCCATAGAAGGTGAGGCTGAGCAGATTCTCATTGGTCTCGGTTTCGACCATAACGACATGAATCGTCAGATGAATGAGTTCAGCAACGGCTGGCAGATGCGCGTCGAATTGGCTAAGATACTCCTTCGTAAACCTAAGCTCTTGCTTCTCGACGAACCTACGAACCACCTCGATATCGAATCAATACAATGGCTTGAAGGTTTCTTGAAGAATTATTACGGCTCCATCTTTATGGTGTCGCACGATAGGGCTTTCCTCGACCATATCACTATAAGAACAATAGAGATTTCATGCGGTAAGATTTACGATTATAAATGTTCTTATTCCGAATTTATTGAAAGAAGAGAAGAACGTATTGACATTCAGAAAGCCGCTTACGATAATCAGCAGCGAGAGATAAAAGAGATAGAGGCTTTTATCGAACGATTCAGATATAAGGCTACAAAGGCAAAACAGGTGCAGTCGAGAGTGAAACAGCTCGAGAAGATGGATGTGGTACAAATCGACGACCAGGATAAATCTGCCATGCATTTCAAGTTCCCACCAGCACCGCATTCAGGTAAGGTGACACTCGAACTGAATAATGTCTGTAAGTCATACGGAGAAAAAAATATCCTTAATAATATAAGTCTGCTCATCCCAAGAGGTGAGAAGATAGCTTTCGTTGGACGTAATGGCGAAGGCAAGTCTACCTTGTCTAAAATCATCGCTGGTGTACTCGATTATGAAGGCGAGATGAAACTCGGTCACGAGGTGCAGATAGGTTATTATGCGCAGAACCAGCAAGACATGCTCGACCCTGAGAAGACCGTCTTCGAAACCCTCGATGATGTGGCCACTGGCGATATGCGTGTTAAGGTGAAGTCGTTGCTCGGTGCTTTCCTTTTCAGCGGCGAGGCAATAGAGAAGAAAGTCAAAGTTCTTTCTGGTGGAGAGAAAGCTCGCTTGTCGCTCGCTAAGATGCTGCTATTTCCAACGAATCTGCTCATCCTCGACGAGCCTACCAACCACCTCGATATGTTGTCGAAAGACATCCTTAAATCGGCATTGCTGCAGTTCGACGGTACTTTGATAATTGTATCTCACGACCGTGACTTCCTGCAAGGTCTGACAAATAAGGTTTATGAGTTTAGAAAACCTAATATAAAAGAATATATAGGCGACATATACGACTTCCTAGAAGAGAAGAAAATGAAGGAACTCGATGACCTCAACAAGAAACAGAAGTCGCAGCCGATAACAGAAAATACTGTCTCGCAAGGCAAGCTCGATTACGAGTTAAAGAAACAGAACGACAGAGAGGCAAAGCGTATAGAACGCGAGATAAAGAAACTAGAGGAACAGATAGAAGCTGTTGAAAACGAATTAGCCGAGATGGATGCTATAATGTCATCACCTGATGAGCATCCAGAAGTGAATCTCGACAACGCTTGGTATAATCTCTATGGTGAGAAGAAAAATAAGCTCCAAGCACTCATGGAAGAGTGGGAGGAGCTTATTTGAGTTGCTAAGATACTAAGTTGCTAAGATACTAAGTTGCGAGCATCTCAGTATCTCAGTAACTCAGTAACTCAGCAACTCAGCAACTTTTATTTTCCACCGGATTAGCATACATCTTAAGGAAGATGTCTTCCAGTTCTTTCATGTTTCCTTCATTTGCACAAGGCAGTTTGCTTAAACCTTGTTTCATGTAGCCGATGAAAAATTCCTTATCTTCTTTTGTATAGAATTCTTCGTGGGCGTTGGAATTGTTGAGCATATCGTGAGCGATATAGTTTGTTTTATATAACTTATAGCCTTGATATATTCTCTTATCCATCATCTCTGCGAGTGTGGTGAATTTCACATTCTTCTCAAATTGGTCGCAGTATTCAAGCTCTTCTCTTGTGATGCTTGGTGTTACTGTGATATTGATTTGACCTTTTGGCTGCATTATGCCAGTGATGATACTTCTGAGGTCTTCGCCTGGTGCCTTGACATATTTCTGTGATTTTGAAATATATAGCTCCATGGTCTTATAGAAGTCGCATGGCTCGTATTCGTATGATATAGCTACAGGAGTGATGTTTATCTCTTCGAAATTTTCTACGAAAGGCTTGTCGTTGCCTAATGAGAACATCTTCAAGACACCGAGTTCTGTCTTGTCGTCGCCGTCTTTGGTTCTGCCGTTACGTTGAGCAATCCACACCGACTCTTTTTTGTCGTTGATGACATGACGCATATATTCTGAAGCTAGTACAGAGTCTCTGTATAAATCTTTAGCGTTGCTGCTGCGCATAATCTTGAACATCTTGTTCACACCAGCGATGTCGATGACGAAGTCACCTTGTAATAAGTTGTTTCCGATAGCCACTTCGAAACATTCCATGTCGTTGAGAGCGAAGACGTAGCATAAGATAGCAGCGTCGAGAGCGATGTCTCTGTGGTTGCTTACGAACATATTACAGCTGTCTTTACTTACGTTTTCAATGCCGCTGTATGTGAAATTCGTTGAAGTCTTTTTAAGGATGTTTTCCACAGCATCGCGCATAAAACCATGTTGGAAATCCCTCACGGTCTTATATTTCTTCATGTTGTTAATATATTCTTCAGCATTGGTGTTGAGGAATACAGTGTTGATGACGATAGGCAGATATTCATGACTAGTGATTCTTTTTATTGCCTCAGCGAATTCACTTTCATTATATGGCCTAATACTGTCAAATTTTTCCATAATCGTATTGTTTAATCTTTAGTTATAAAAATAAAGAGGCATCAAAGCTTGTACACCTTCAATTTGGTCGATTCTCTCTAAAGCTTCTAGGTATTGTGCCTTGTCGCCTAACTTATCTTTTAATATTGTTTTAGTATAATATTCTTGTTTGTCTGTCTTTAACAAACTTTCGAACATATCTTCTTGTTTAGGGAATTCTTTTATTGAAAATGATTCTAATCCAGCTTTATCAGCTGCGTAAGCTATTGCTTCTTCAATGCCACCGAGTTCGTCTACTAAGCCTATCTCTAATGCGTCGCTTCCGCTCCAGACTCTGCCTTGTCCGATGCTGTCGACGAATGTCTTGCGGAGGCTTCTAGTCTCTGATACTAAAGTGATGAAGTCATCGTAAGTCTCAGTGACGTGATTTTGCATCATCTTCATCTGGTATGGAGATAATGGTTTTGCCATTGAGCCGAAGTCGGAGTTCTCGTTGGTTTTAACCTCATCGAATGTTAAGCCGAGTTTGTTGTTCATGAAGCCTTTGAGGTTAGGCACTGTGCCGAATACTCCGATAGAACCTGTGAGTGTGTTAGGGTCGGCGAAGATATAGTCGGAACTTGAAGAAATCCAGTAGCCTCCTGAAGCTGCGTAGTTACCCATTGAAACTATGACAGGTTTTTCTTTTGCGGCTAACTCCACTTCGCGGCGAATCACTTCTGATGCCATCGCGCTGCCACCAGGTGAGTTGACTCTCATTACTATAGCCTTAACGTTCTTGTCGTTTCTTGCAGCTCTGATAGCTTTTGACAAACTTTCGCCACCGATATTAGTGTCATCGCCTTCGCCATCGATGATTTGTCCTTCAGCATAAACGATACCGATTTTATCATTACCAGAATATAATTCAGGACGAACCTTGGCATATTGAGTGTTCTTGATGAGAGTTAACTTCTTGTCGCCTATATTGAGATTGCTTTGCAACTTGGCGATGAGTTCGTCTCTGTACATGAGACCGTCGATGAAATTGTGTTTCACTGCAGCCTCTGAGTCGAACATCAATGTCATGTTATCTGCCATCTTGTTTATGAGTTCGACATCTATTCCGCGAGAAACGCTGATGTCGTTGCATATCTTATTCCAGATGGAATTTAGCAGGACTGTATTTTGTTCGCGATTGGCATCGCTCATCTTATCGAGGAAATAAGGTTCCACTGCGCTCTTGAATTTATTGTTGGCAGGTCTTATAATCTGCATCTCTATGTCGAGTTTGTCGAAGAGATGTTTGTAGAATATATTTTGTGTAGCCATGCCGTGTATGTCGAGCATTCCGTCAGGGAACATGTAAATCTCGTCAGATACGCTAGCGAGATAGTATGCGCTTTGAGAATAAGTCTCAGAGTAGCTCACTATGAATTTTCCTGATTCCTTGAATTTGTTCAAAGCATTTCTTATCTCTTCAATATTAGCTGATGATGTTCCTATTGTGGAAAGTTCCAAAAATATTCCAGAGATATTAGGATCTATTGCAGCGGCTTTGATATTGTTGATTATGTCGTTCATGCCTGCGTTATCGCTCATCTTAAAGCTATTTCCTGTGAATACCAAGCCGAGGTCGTTTGCGTTTGTGCGTTCTGGTATTTCATAATCGAGATTCATGTATAAAATGCTATTCGGCTTGACGCTTATTGCAGTATCAGATGATGATGCTATAGATGAAATAATACTTGTTATTATCACAAAGAAAAGAACGACTAGCAATAAGGCTGAGCCGAGAAATGATGCTAGGAATGTCTTGAAAAATGATTTCATAATAAAATATAATTATATAATTAGGGTTCAAAGATACAATTTTTTTTAATTTTGCGCAAAACAAATATAAATATGGAAGTACTTTCTTTAATTCTTTTGGGTACGAATTTGGGAGATCGTGAGGCATTGTTAACCAAGGCAATAGAGATGATAGAAGAGAGATGTGGTGAGGTTGTGGCTACTTCTAACATATATGAGACAGAGCCATGGGGATTTGTAGCTGAAAATAATTTTTTAAACCAGCTAGTGAAGATAAAGACATCACTTGAAGCTCATGATTTGCTGAAAGAATTATTGTCGATAGAGGCTGAGTTAGGAAGGCAGAGAAATGAGAATGTAAAAGGTTATTCTTCGCGTCCTATGGACTTGGATATATTATATTATGGTGATGCTATTATCGACGATGAGGATTTGGTTGTACCACATCCGCGTCTGCATCTGCGACGTTTTGCCTTATTGCCTTTATGCGATGTCGCTGCAGATTATGAACATCCGATATTTAAAAAGACCAATGCGATTCTTTTAGAAGAATGCGAAGACACATCTGAAGTTTCTGAGGTTTTTTAAGTCACCAAGTCACCAAGACACCAAGTCAATAAGTCAGTGTCTGAGTTCAGGAGGTGCCTGAGCCTGTCGAAGGCAAAGCTCGGCGCTTCGACAAGCTCAGCGACCGATCAGCCAACAGCCAATAGTGTTAGTTCAGAGTTCAGAGAAACAAAAAAGCTACTCGATCGAGTAGCTTTTTTGTTATCATTATTTGTTTCATTCTTTCACTGTTGTGATTGTAACATTAGCGCGGCGTAATTGTGGTAACAATGGAGCGATACCAGGATATTTGTTCATTAACTTGCGTAATGTTTCTTCACGGTTTGAAGATGTTTCTAATTCTTTTGCGATATCTTCTTTGTCAGCTAAGTCTGAACCTAAGATAGCTTCGATGAGACCTTCCCAGTCAGCGCCGTTAGAATGAATCTTAACATGTGATGGGTCGAGGTGAGTATGAAGTTCATTTTGTACTAATTCAGCTGCAGCTTTAGCGCGTTCTTCTGCGAGGCGGTAGTTATTATCAGCTGGACCTTCTGGAGAAGCGTAACCTTCAACTACGATGTCTTCTACGTGGAAGCCTTCTTGAACTTCTTGTGATGCTCTGTTGATAGCATCAATATTAGTTTGTGTATTTATTTTTTCAATCTCATTGATTGGGAACACGATGTTAGCGTGGTTTGTATGATAGATAGTGTGTTTTTCTACCACTTCTGTTTTTGTCTCTGTTTTAGGTTGGTTAGCAGCATGTTCTGCGAGAGCTTCTCTTACAGCTTGTTTTACGTCTTCAGGAGTGATGTAGTATGTTTCTGGTGATGTTAAGTCTTCAACGATGCCATCTTCGCTTGAGTTGTCGTAGCATGATCTGTTGAATTTATAACGTAAACCGACGTTAGCTGTAGTATGCCAGTCGTTGCTATTGCCTGACCAGAATGCGTCAACGATGTCGCTGTCAGCATATGCTGTTGTGAAGTCAGCATATAAGTCAACTCTGTGGTTAAGTACGTAGTTGAATTCAACACCGACAGGGATTGTCAAAGCAACTTTTCTGTCGAATAAGCCACGGCCTTTTTTGTTGTAGCTTGCATTGTGGTCGTAACCTACAGCTGCTTTTTCGCCATTAGCGTATGTTGCTCTTGCTCTGTATTGCATTTGACCCAAACCGATGTGTGGATAGATAGCACCACGACGAGATTCGTCATAACCGAAGATTAAACTGATGATGTCGGCAGAGATATTGAGGTTAGCTGCGTAGTAATCACCGTAGTTGAGAGTGAAGAGCTTGTCGTATTCACCTGTGAAGATGCCGTAACCTATTTTACCGTAAACTCTGTAGAAGTTGTGGAAGTTGTAACCGATACCGATGTTAGCATTACCTCTTACGCTCTTGAAGTTGTATTTGTTGTCGCCGAAGAGGAATGATGCGCCGCCGTCAGCTGTGACGAACCAATAGTTGCAGTAGATGCCACGTCTTTTGAAGATGTTAGCTTCGCTGCCTAATCTGTAGCTTGCACCGAGGTTGATTGATGTGAACCAGTCGTTGTGTTCACCTTTAGCGATACCATCTAAGAGGTCAGTGTCAGCATAGTTAGCTGTATAATCCAAATAAACTTTCCAGCTTGGGTTGATAGCGTAGTTGAGTTCAAAACCCATTGGAACTGTAGCAACAACTTTTCTGCCATCTCTTTTGTTATAACCGTTTTCGTAAACATCGTTACCGTTGTTGTCGTTAAGTCTGACTCTGTATCTTACTTGACCGATACCGATATGAGGAACGAAATTTAATTTTCTGTCTGGATTGTAACCAAAGATGATGTCTGTTAAATTGATTGTCAAATTAGCATTAGCTTCAAAGTAATTTGATTTGTCAATGTTGACATAATCATATTTGCCGTTTAATCCGCCAAATCCGATGTTACCTTTAACGCCGACGATGTTGTCAAATTGATAACCGATTCCGAAGTGGCCATTTAGACCTAACTTCAAACCTGAGTTGTCACCGTTTAACATACCTAATCCCAAATCGCCCGTTACGTATGCGTAATCGTTAAATTGTGCATTTTGGTTTTCTGTATTATCGTTTTGACCATAAAATGCCATTGGACATAAAGCCAAAACCATAATCATGATGAGTTTAGTAAAACTTAATTTATTCATATTCTTAAATGTTTAGTTTCTATCTGCTAATTTTAAATGCAAAAATGCATGCGATGTTTTTAATTTGCAAATATAAATAATTTTTATGGAGAAAAATGTACTCGTGCTAAAAAAAAATAAAAAAAGTCGCCGAAGCGACTCTTTCTCTTAAAAGGTTACAATTATTCAACTAGAGCAACGAATTCTGGACTGTCTTGCATGTAGGCAAACTCCATGTCATGTTTTGCCATTTTCTTGATTTTAGAATCCTTTTTGATTGCCTTCGCAAGATGCTTCAAACTCTTGTCGATGTCTTGTGTTCTAGCTGCAATCACTGCTTGTAAATATAAGGTCTTGCCATTTTCTTCCAGACATTTGACGGTTTCTTCTGCAACGACATATTGCTTATCCAAAGTCTGTGCTAATGCTATGTTATAGTCGCAATTAGGATTGTCTTTCATCATCATCTTGATGGCTTTTTTATAATCTCCTTTGTTGATGTGAACAACACCTTTGTTATAGTCGGTGTTTAAACCTAAATTGTTAGCCTGATCGAATAAAGCGGCTGCTGTCTCGTAGTCGTTTTCGAATATCGCAATGATGCCTAAGTTGTTGTAAGCTTCAGCTAATAAATCGTCAATCTCGATGGCTTGTTTGGTGAGTTGTTTCGCATGTTTGATGTTGCCTCTCTCAATAGCGACGACGCCTGCGTTACAATAAGGTTCTGCATTGTTAGGATATGTCTCGATGGCTGTGATGTATATCTTTTCTTTGTCGTTTAATTCTTTGACTAATGTGGCTGCATACATCATCTGGTCGCAGCTCAACGACTTAGGGTTGCTTGTACACATCTTGGTTATTTGTTCGTCACTCATCGATGGTTCGATGGTGTTGACTTTCACGATGCTGCGTCGTAATGAAGGCAAGATGCTTTTTTCAAATTCTGGATACTGCTTGATGTATTTGTTGAGTTGTGCAACTCTCTGATCTGGTGTCTGTGACTTCAAAGTCTTGATGATGACATCTTTATCTTTTATGGATGATTTTGCTATTGCATTCATGAGACCATCCCAGTCCGGACCTTCTCCATTTGTCATGAATTTGATGTCGTTGACGTTTTTATAACTTACATGTGTCTTATCTTGAGATGCGAGGGATGCAAGTCTGTTCTTCAAGAAGTTCTCTGTTGTCTTAGCTCTGCCTTGTGATAAGTTGTTGTTATATTTTATAGAACCTTCAGGAGAAGCCCATCCGATAATCTCTATGTTCTTGATATTCCAGCCTTTCAGGATGTGCGCTGTCAAATCGTTTATCGCAGCTTTGTTTTGAATGTCTTTGTTTAAAGGCACACTCCAGTTGATGTTGTCGGAATTGACCATGAAGAAAATGTCGCCATTGTCTGTGATTGTCTTCTGAATAGAATCTGGCTCTGCATAAGCAGTACGTAACAGACTCTTGTCGACATTATGAGCAGTGTTGATTACGCCTTCCGCAACAAGGAATGAAGCAGCCATTGCAAATTCGCCTTTTTCTCTGATGGTTTGTTGGTTGGGATGAACTGTTTCTTTGAACTTATAGACAATAGGTTCTACAATCAACAATGAGTTGTACATGCCTTCTTCGTAGGGTATTGTGACGGTGTAAGAAAATGCAGCGCCATATTTCTTGCTGACTATAACGCCGTCACCTTCAACTTTTTCCCCGATGAAATTTATGGATGGAAGTTCTGTCTCACCATCTTCATATACTAAAACGGGAGTGACGTTCATCACGGCTTTCTTGTGAAAATATCGTGGCGGGAAATCTGCCTCAATGGTGACAGTCACCATGTTGCCATGATTCTCTAAAATCTCTGGTGAAGCTGCAAAATATACTTTGTCGATGTGCTTCGCCATGTTTTTTACGTCGTGGTTCTTAGCTTGAAAAACCATAGGTGTCATCATGATAATGACGACAAGTAACGTCTTGAATAGTGAATTAATTCGTTTCATCTTTTGTTGTTTTTAATTGATTTACATAAAAACAAAGATGAAAGTCCTAGGTTCAAGAAGAAATTATTTTTTTGTTAGCTATTGAACTTGTACCTCTTTTATTAAAAGTTCAACAGCCAAAAGCCAACAGCCTTAGTTTAAATTACTTCCAAAGAGAATTGAAAAGGTGATACATCACGATGCCGCCGCTAATCGAAACGTTAAGAGAGTGCTTGGTGCCTTCTTGCGGAATCTCGACAGCTGCGTCGCAATATTGTAAAATGTCGTCATCAACGCCGTCAACTTCATTTCCGAAGATGTATGCGCTTCTTTGTTCTGGGACGAAGTCGTTGAGCATCACGCTGCCTTCAATTTGTTCTACAGCATTGATTTTGTAATTGTTGTCTTTAAGATATTTGCAAGCGTCTTCGGTGGTGTCGAAATATCTCCACTTCACGCTTTCTTCTGCTCCTAATGCAGTCTTGTGTATCTCACGATGTGGTGGACATGCCGTTATGCCGCAAAGGAAAATCTCGCCTATCCTGAAAGCATCGGCAGTACGGAAAAATGATCCGATATTGCTCAACGAACGGACATTGTCTAATACGATAATTACATCTAATTTCTCAACTTCTTGATATTCAGTTAAACTTAATCTGTTTAACTCTGGCATTGTTAACTTACGCATCGTGTTTTATTTTGTTGCAAAAATAATGTTTTCTCGAAAAGAAAACGACAATAAAAATATTTATCTTTGTGAGATTAAAAATATATGGAGATTTTATGGCAAAGACAGATAAAGAAAATCAAGAACTTGAGACCCCTTTGATGAAACAGTATTATTCCTTCAAGGCGAAATATCCTGAAGCACTGCTTCTTTTCAGAGTGGGTGATTTTTACGAGACTTTCGGTGAAGATGCCATAAAGACTTCTGAGATACTCGGCATCGTCTTGACAAAACGTGGCAAGTCGGCAGCTACTGCTACAGAACTGGCTGGTTTTCCTCATCATGCTCTCGATACTTATCTCCCAAAACTCGTCAAGGCCGGGCAGAAAGTGGCAGTGTGCGAGCAGCTCGAAGACCCTAAGCTGACCAAGAAAATTGTTAAGCGTGGCATCACGGAACTGGTGACGCCTGGCGTGACATACGACGATAATGTACTCGTTCAAAAAGAAAATAACTTCCTGGCTTCAATTCATCTCGAAGAGAAAGAGTCGGGAATTGCTTTCCTCGATGTGTCAACAGGCGAGTTTTATCTCACACAAGGTAATAACGAATATATCGACAAACTGCTTCAGAGCTTCAATCCTTCCGAAGTGCTTTGCCAACGTAACAAACGTAAATCGTTCATAGAGAACTTCAGCGATAAATATTATCTAACCGTATTCGACGACTGGGTGTTCACCGACGATTATTCCAACGACATCCTGACTCGTCATTTTAATACTAATTCTCTCAAAGGCTTCGGCGTCAGCGATTTTCCTAAAGGAATAATAGCGGCTGGTGCTGCAATACATTATCTTCACGAGACGCAGCATGATAAGATATCATATATAAGTTCCTTGTCGCGTATCGATGAAGGTCAGTTCGTGTGGCTCGACAAGTTCACGATAAGAAATCTGGAATTATTACATTCTTCCAATGCAGGGGCTAAGACTCTCATCGATGTCATCGACAAGACTACTTCACCAATGGGTAGCCGTCTGATGCGTCGCTGGCTTTCTCTTCCTTTAAAAAATAAAGAACAGATTGCTGCACGTTACGACATAGTCGATTTCTTCGTGAATAATAATGAGTTGATAGATGTATTTCATGAGGCTATACGACAGGTCGGTGACTTGGAACGTCTTATCTCGAAAGTGTCATTGTTACGTGTCAATCCTAGAGAATTGCTTCAGGTGGCACGCGCCCTCGACCAGATAGAATTGTTAAAGAATCTTTGTCAGGAAAATGAGAATGCATGTCTTCAGTTGTATGCAGAACAGCTTAATGTCTGCGACACAATCCGTCAAAGGATAAAGAAAGTCATTAGTCAAGAGTCACCGGCATTGTTATCGAAAGGTAATTTTATTAATGAAGGTGTTGATGAAGAACTCGACAGCTTGCGTAAGCTCTCTCGTTCTGGTAAGGATTATCTTGTCGATATGCAGAAGAGGGAAAGTGCAGCTACTGGAATTTCTTCATTGAAGGTCGGATATAATAATGTGTTCGGCTATTATCTTGAAGTGACGAATCTTCATAAAGACAAGGTGCCAGCAGAATGGATTCGTAAGCAGACGCTGGCGAATGCTGAACGTTATATCACTGAGGAACTCAAGGAATATGAACAGAAGATTCTTGGTGCTGACGAGAAAATACATGCTATCGAAGAACGTATTTATTTTGAGTTGTTGAATGCATGCAGCGAGTTTGTGGCTCCAATTCAACTCAATGCTTCGGTGATATCTAAAATCGACTGTCTCGTAAGCTTTGCGACGGTGGCGTTGAAGAATAATTATGTGAAACCTATCATCGATGATTCTTATGTGATTGATATTAAAGAAGGTCGTCATCCTGTTATCGAGCAGATGATGCCTGTCGGTGAGCAATATATTTCTAACGACGTTTATCTCGACAGAGAGAAACAGCAGATTATCATCATCACTGGACCTAATATGTCGGGTAAGTCGGCACTATTACGACAGACGGCATTGATAGTTCTTCTCGCACAGATTGGTTGCTTCGTTCCAGCGGAATCAGCTCGCATCGGTCTCGTCGATAAGATATTCACCAGGGTAGGAGCGAGCGATAATATTTCTTCTGGCGAGTCTACTTTTATGGTCGAGATGAATGAGACCGCAAGTATCTTGAATAATATCTCAAATCGTAGTCTGGTTCTTCTTGATGAAATCGGAAGAGGAACGAGTACCTACGATGGTATCAGTATCGCATGGGCAATAACGGAATATCTTCATGAGCATCCACAATGCAAAGCGAAGGTCTTGTTTGCGACACACTATCACGAACTTATCGAGATGGAAAATACCTTCAAGAGGATAAAGAACTATCATGTCAGCGTGAAGGAAATGAACGACAAGGTCATCTTTTTGAGAAAACTGAAGAAAGGCGGCAGTGCGCACAGCTTCGGTATCCATGTCGCTGCAATGGCTGGAATGCCACGTAAGGTCATCGACAGAGCTGATGCCTTGCTTGCGATGTTGGAAAAATCACATTCGCACGAGAACTTAAATGACGCGGTGAAAGAGACAAAAAACAGCTGCGACAATATGCAGCTCAGTTTTATTCAGTTGGATGACCCTTTGTTGTTGCAGATAAAAGAAGATATCTTGAATACAAATATCGACACACTCACTCCAGTGGAGGCTTTGATGAAACTGAATGAGATTAAGAAGCTGCTGAGCAAAGTGTGATGCTAATTAATAATGTGAATATAGAGTTATAATACAAAATGTCGAGAGTTGGTTAATGAGGTTCTCCTGCTTTTCGATGAGTTAATAAACCAGAACCTTTTATATTAATTATGAGAAAAATAACTTTAATGCTAGCTGCTATGTCGTTGTTGTTCTTGGTTTTTTCTTGTAAAAATAGGACAAACGATATGACTTTCAGTTTTACTGATGCTGAAATTACACACAATTCTGTACAGTTTACAGTGACCCCCTCTGATTTAGAACAGGAATATTTCTTCGGAATCCTTCCTTTCACAGATGTTAAGGACAAGGACGACGCTCAGATTATCTCTGAGACAATGGAGATGGATGTCTTTAAAAAACTTAAGCGAAGAGGAGTGTTGGATTGTCATGTAGAAAATCTCCTTGCAGAGACTGACTATGTTGCGATAGCTTATGCATGTGATAAGGCAGAGAAGGTCGCTCGTTACAATTTTAGAACTCTTGCTGAGCCTGAAACACCAGAAAATCCAGAGGACCCAGAAAATCCGGAGAATCCTGAGAATCCTGAAAATCCAGAAAATCCGGAGAATCCAGAGGACCCAGAAAATCCAGAGGACCCAGAGATTCCGGTAGAACCAGTTGTAGAGCTTGTTGCTGATAAGACTGTAGTTAAAAATAATGGTACAGATAAGGTTGCATTCACTGTTCTTGTTGATGGTGTTGATATGACAAATGAAGCTGTAATTTATAATAGCACAGATGACAAGAATCTGGAATCTAATGAGTTTGAGCCTGAAAATGTTGGCTTGTATGTGTTTACTGCTATCTATAATGGCTATAATTCAAATGATGTCGTTATCGAAGTGAAAGAAGCCCGCGTTTATGCTCCTGGCGATTTATATGATGAAGACGGAGTGAAAGGCGTTGTGTTTTATGTCACAGAAGATGGTACTAGCGGTTACATAATGTCGATGGATGAGACTGATCTTCCATGGTCGACAGAAAACGTTTGGGCAAACTGTGTGTCAAGACGTGGACAATGGAATACAGAAGATATGCTTAAATTAGGCGCTGACAAATATCCAGCAGCAAAATGGTGTGTAGAACATGGCGAAGGTTGGTATATGCCTTCATCATACGAAATGGGCTTGATGTGGACTGCTGTGTCGAATGGCACTCACGTTTTTGATCATGAATATGCAAAATTATATAATGACAAACTCATTGACCCTATAAAAGAGGATTATTATTGGACTTCTAACGAAACAACAGAGGAAATGGCAGAGGTCGCAGTCTTTATAGACCAAAGCATAGTTTGTCTTAATCCTATTAAATCTGCTTCATATTACGTTCGAGCTATATATGAATTTTAAGCATTATTCGTCAAAAAAATGATATTTTATAAAGAAGGGGACTTAAAAGTTCCCTTTTTTTATGCGAAATAGTATTTTTAATCTAAAAAAATGTGCTGAAATTTTATTGAAAAAAACGGCTACTTTGCTAAAAGTGTGATATTTTTTGATGAGAAAAGTCGACTTTTTGTACTAAAAATGTCATTTTAGAACTATTATTTTTAATTTTTTAAAGAATTTTTACTTTGTAACTATTTAATTTTCAAACTGCAAAAAATATTTTAAAAAAAATATCAAAAGCTCTTGTACCGAATGATATTTTATGTATCTTTGCACCGTTAAACAACAAGCGGAAATAGCTCAGTTGGTAGAGCACGACCTTGCCAAGGTCGGGGTCGCGAGTTCGAGTCTCGTTTTCCGCTCAAATCCCGATAATAGTCGGGAATTTTTGTAAAGATAGGATAAGTGCCTGAGTGGCGGAATAGGTAGACGCGCCGGACTTAAAATCCTGTGCCCATTTCGGGCGTGCCGGTTCGATTCCGGCCTCAGGTACAAAAAACTAACTTTGCAGAGTTCTTACAAAAATTGCGGAAATAGCTCAGTTGGTAGAGCACGACCTTGCCAAGGTCGGGGTCGCGAGTTCGAGTCTCGTTTTCCGCTCAAAGTCAAGCAGTTACAGAAATGTGACTGTTTTTTTGTTATGTAATGTATTGCGAAAATCGCTTTCACATACACCATATGCCAACTTTTGCAGGCTGGATTATTGTAATCTTATCAAAAAGAGTTTTTATACTTGCCATTATATCCTTAGTTATTGTGAATTTCACCGCTAAGATACTCATTTTTGAGTGATTCAGTAAATCGCAAAGAATAAAATATTCCTATTACATAATTGATATTGCTTTACTGAGGTGAAATTTTCGGGGCGAGGACTTTTATGAAAACTTAAAGAGAACTGCGAAAAAAGTACAAAATAAAATGTTTGTCGAAACTACCCTGTTTAAGTAAAAGGTTATAATGGATAAGGCAACACCTAGGTTGCTCTATCCATTATAACCATACCTAATTATATATTATTACTTCTTGATTATTATATGTACTCAAAATTTGAGGGGCAATGACCTCATGTTATGAGGGGATGATAAGCTGCAAAAACATTCACTTAGGTAATGTTTGAGGCATAAGTGAATATAGATTTCGTATCAAAAATCATCCCGCACAATCAAACCTCTAATTATCAGCATATTACGACAGGCTTTCAATATTCACTTCTAAAATTAGTGAATATAGTTAATGTGGTATTGATGAGGAGACTCTGTATTCTAACTTCCAGATTGATTAGGATTAAAAAAACTTGAGATACAATAATTAATTGTTAATAAATTTATATCCCTGACCTTCAATTTTTCGTTTTAAGCTACCATTACCTGCCTTTTGTATAAAATGAGGGACCTCTTGTTTAAGATACGCCATCAATAAATCTGCTTTTTTCTGCACATCAATATTTTTCTTATTGATTTGGGTTATTCCATTTACTATTGATTTACTGTTTGCATAGTCTAAATTACGCAATTCTACCACAATTCTACCGATAAGTTTATCAAACCCAAACAATCCATCGAGAACAGTATTATCGCTGGTATAGTCGCCTAATATATGGATATTATATGCCATCGACGAGAAGAAATGTGTGTATATACGACCCTCTTTGCCTCCTTCTTCAAACCCAAAAACCTCCCGTGTTTTCTCTTCGATTAATCTGTTTCTGCGCCTTTGTTCAGTTTTCATTTCAGACCTTAAAATTCTGAGGTTTGATTCAATGTTCAAGTCCTGAATTTCACAATACTCTACAAACAAGCTTTCAAATTCATCATTCCATGGTTCTGTGTCATAAGCCCAATGAAATAATAAACGATGCCTTTTGGGGCCTTTTATACTAAATCCAGGGTATCTGCTTTCTATTTCTTTGTGAAAGTCAGTATTATCAATCATGTCTGAACTAATAAACTTGACCCAGCTACTATTACTTGCGTCTTTTGAACGACTAAATATTTTTGTATTGTATTCTAATCCTAAAACAGCTATAATATCTTCACCATGTTGAATGAAGCCACTGTGAGCAAAAGCCTCAATAATGCCCCCACACATTATACATAGTATAAGAATGAGTTGTTTCATTGTGTTCATGATAGCGGGTACTTAAAATTAGTTCACTGAAGTATCATCTTCATCTGACCATATATTAGTAATAAAAGACCACGATTTCTGCCACCATGATAACTCTTCATCTGACTCAGATTCTATTACACGAATAATTTCATTATTTGCAACTATTTCTTCTTCCTCAAATTCATTTGAAGAAAAAATACTGGTCGTATTATTCCACACTTTCTTCCACCATGAGAGTTCATACTCTGCTGCAGTTTTTTGTTCTTGGTTACTTTCAATATTTAATGCTGCTTCTGAATCCTCTTGTTTGGTCTTAGAAAATAGACTAGTTATATTATTCCAAGTATTTTTCCACCATGAAGGCTTATCATTAGTTTCACATTCTTGTACGTTGTCGCTTTTACAATTTGTTGCGTCTTCGGCGTTTCCTTGATTATTTTTAGAAAACAGACCTTTTATTTTATCCCACCATGAAAGTTTGTTTTGTTCCACAGCGTCAGATTGTGATATTTCAACATATTCATACTCATCTTTAAACTCCTCTTTGGCAAAAATAGTATTCTCCTTAAATGAGTACATATATGGCTCGAGTTCACCGTTCTCGAATTTATACAATAAGTTGATACCATTTACTAAAGTAATTCGCAAATAATAACCGAGCTGTTTACTTGAATGATGAATATCGTAATTAGGGTCATTACCATAGAACTTTACCTTTAGTTCGTCTGTGCTTTTGTCCGTCTTACGACATTTCAGATATTCACAAGCTAATTCAGTTGCATATCGTTTAGGAGTATTATCCTTACAAAAATCAATAATATCTTCTATGTCTGTTTGTGATAACACAAATTCGGATTGTCTATGCCAAGTTTCTTTTTGTATTTTAACATAATCAATGTCACGTTTCAACATAAATGTTTTTTCAGGAATGAGGACATCGAAATAAAGGTATTTCAAATCCTTATTGGCTTTAAAACAATCTACTTCATCAAATTCTGTAATATCTATTCCATAAGCATATGTTGTTTGCAGTTGTCGGATTGTTACTTCATCGGAAGTATGTTCTTCCACATATAAAGATATATCGCCGGCATCATACAAGAGTCTTTCAGGTAGAATAACGTGTAATTCATCATTGAAATATTTACCTATCCACCATTGATACCATCGCCTATAAGTAGTATTTTTAAATGTAATAACTTTGGCTATATTGCTCCATGCGAATTCATTCTCATTAATTAGGTATGTTATATATGAATCTAATGAAATTCTGTCATCTTCATTAAATAGACTGCAGATTTCTGAGTAAAGTTGTGGGTATTGTTTTGCAATCGGTAGAACATTAGCCGCTGCCATATATAACAACGATTTGTCAGATGCCTTAGGGTCTTCTATTCCAGCTCTAATCAAATTTAATGCAGTAGTTTGCTCATTTAAATCATACAAATATATCATAGCGCATTGCAATATTGCTGCACTATTATGTGGTAGGTTTTTTAAAGCGTTGTCAATATAATTTTTCTTTTCCCAGTTGGATAGATTCTTTTCATTTGCCAAAATTGCGAGGGCTATACATCCGCTTTTTTCATCATATCTAAGAAGTGGAGCCTTAGCATACATACTAAGATATGTAGTAAAATAAAGCTTGGCTTTGTCATAATTGTTCAAATCAAGATAAGCCATACCTAAATGATAGTAGTAGTCTGCTATATGTTCATATGTCGCCCTGTTATCTTCAAGCAGACGTGCTCTTTTAGCAGCATTCTCTTCTGAAATGTAAGTGCTAAAATTATTAGCCGTTGACTCTGTCAATCGGTCGTTTTCACTCAAATGATATTTATTATAAAGGCTAAAAACAATTTTCAATGCCTCTTGTCTTGTCTCATTAATTTCTTTTAAGTCTTCTTTTCTTAAATCCCACATAGCTCGCAGCTCTTCAATATTCTGCTCACCTTTCATAGTTTGGTATTCAACAGCAGAACGTGCAGCAGTCAGTAGAGTCTGAAATGCTAATTGATAACCCATACCTACTCCTGCACTACCTGTCAAAAGCATTGTTGGGTCAAGAGCGTTAGACAGGGCTGCCCACTTCATATTATCCCTTTTGATAGATTGTATTCTTCGAAGCAAGGCACGTTCCTGTTCTGTTATGCCAAATTTACCTACCGCATCCAACAAATCTATTCTAAAGTCGTTGATTTCGTATAGACCAATAATTTGTTCTATTGTTAGATTATTTAATATTTGGTCAGACTCATGTTCCAAGACGGACATGGATTTGTTGTGAATAATATTGGTCAATGAATTAATGCAATAATTCATTTGAGCAATAATATTCTCTTTCTGTAAATTAGTATTCGCTTGCGAGAAACAAGTTCCTATTGATAGGGTTAAGAAACTTAGAATAATAAAGCACTTCTTCATTTCGGTATCATTTTATTCACAAAGATAATGAAAATTCTCATTCAGTAGTGAAAAAAAGAACTTTATTGGCATCATAATTATTAGAATGACAACGAGTCGTAGACTTCCATTAATTCTTCTCGCCTAAGTCCTAAATGTCGCCTTGTAACCTGAGGTGATGTATGGTTGAATAACTCAGACAGTTTAATCAGTGCCATTTCTGAATTCTCTCCTGCGGTTTCAACAATTTTACGACCAAAAGTTTTGCGAAGGCTATGAGTGCTTAAATGCTCAACTTTTATGTTGTATTTAGTCTTAATTTCCTTCAATCGGACGTTAATGCGCTGAATGCTATACACTACCTTTTTGCGACTTAAAAAGCACTTTTCAGTTTTATTGACAATATGTAGTGCATTGTAGCAATCAATGATATGCTTTCTAAATTCGTTATTGACTCTAATTATACGCCTTTTGCCAGTCTTTTTTTCAGTAAGAATAAAACTATCACTATCTAACAGCATATCCCATGACAAGGACAGTAAATCGCTTATACGAAGTCCAAAGAACGCTCCGCATCCAATCAACAAACTCATGCGGTAGTCACCATCCTTATATAGTCTGCTAACCAGGTTTAGCATTGTATTCCATTCGATATAATCACTGGTTGTATATGTGTGTTTTATGCTCATTTCTATTGCCCCGTTGGTTAGTGAATAAAGTACTCTTGGTGGATTCGTTCTCGGTAATTCTCCGTCTTCTCTACAAGGTTGTCAATGGTAGTAACAAGACTATCGAGGTAAACATCTTCTACTGTTGTCCCATTGCTTAGGCGAATCTCAAATAAATCGCTTCCATCATTATATACAACCTCAACAGAGCCTTGATACTTAAATCCTTCAACATTGAATCTGATACCTTTGTCATCTGGTAGTCTCTTTGGGGAATTGAATCCTCAAGAGAACACTACCATTAACTGTGTGCGAAGAATCGCCATGATATACTCTGCCATAGACTTAGAACACTTGGATTAGATTCTCGTAACGGAGACTTCTGTACCCCCCCTTTCACAGTCCCAATACTTAACTGTATTCACCTGGTCACCACTCAAGCCTCTGCCGTTCTGGGTAGCCTTCATCAACTGACCGTTACAAGTTCCCCATGCTTCACGAATTTCGCCTGTGCTCTGCTTCTTGTAAAGGAAGTGAGCCACGCCACTCTTCAACTTCTCCTTGAGAAAGTCAATCATCTGAGCTTTCACTATGCCCATTGCTGCTGAACCTGTACGAACCATAATCACATTAGCACGATGTGCTGTCATTCCGTTTACTACAACCATTGTCTCCATATCAAAATCCGTTTATCGTTAATTACTTTTTCTTAATACAACTGAGCGGGTTTTCTCCAACCTTCCAACTCGTACCACTTCTCCAATGCAGAGAGTCTACTGCGACCGAAACTCGCAACCTTGTTACCTGTTGCAATCTCCCAAATTCCCCAACCTGAGCCTGAGCAACCAACCTTGTATTTTCTTGTCTTTGCCATAGTGTTATCTTATTTTGTTATTACAAAGGTAATATAAAAGTATGACAAATGCAAATATTTTACATAGAAAAATTATTACTGTAATACAAATAATTTATTACTAAATTGACTAATATCGAATTTTTGTCATATATTTGTGATTACTTACTAATTTAAGTGATAATATGATTACATTACGCATTGCAGAGATACTAGCTGAGCGCAACATTAGCAAAACTCAGTTTGCCGAGATGATGGGAGTGAAGAAACAGAATGTCAATCTCCTTATTGAGACCAACAATATCCAGAAGATAGAGCAGATTGCCGAAGTGTTGGGAGTTGAGTTCTCTGACTTATTTGTCGATGATAAGCAACCTCAAGCAGAGTTGAATGGATTTATTGAGTTTAAGGGAGAGATACATCGTATTAAGACCAAGGCAGACTTGGAGAATCTGTTAAAATCAATGGAAGAGAAACTATAATAGCCTACATGTTTGCAAGCTATTACTGTGTGTATATGCTTTGTTCTTTATTTTTTGTTTTTTAATATAATAGTTCTAAATTTGCGAGACGAATCACGATTCTGACATGTTAGAATATTGATATACAACTGCTTAGCGGAGCGAGTTCGAGTCTCGTTTTCCGCTCAAAGTCTCTCAATCGAGAGACTTTTTTTATTGTCCACAATTCGATACAAAGGATCAGTCCGAAAAATCGGTGAGGAAGTAAAAAAATGTCCGTACATCTATGAGATGCACGGACAAATATAAAATCGCTTTAGTGTAAACTTATTTGATGATTAACTGTATTGCTTCTTTAATTGCAATAGGATTTACATTGTCAGCTTGTTTTACCTTGTTAGGCTCGTTTTTAGGTCTGTTAGAAGGTGTAACAGACTTGCTTGGTACTTCGTTAGGTGTGGTGAAATAAAGTTCTGTAATAGGGCCCCAATCACCATTGATGTTTCTAGCGGCAGCTATAGCGACACAGTCTGTGTTCGGATCAATTTGGTAGTCTGTTGTTAATGTCTCATATTGGAACCATCCTAATGTCGGCATAAACGGATCGCTGCATAAATCTTCTTGATATCCGTCAATGTCGCCCTTGTAGTTGTCAGCTAATATGACGTTGATTCGATATGCGCTGGTCTGGTCGTTAGGAGTGAATGTCAAAAATTGTGATGGCATCAATTCCCATTCGTAATTCTCATTCATCCATTCAGCCAAGACATACTCGCCGAGTGTTATTTCAACGCTAGCGACGCCTTCTCCTCCTAATGACTTGGTGTCGAATCTAAATACGTCATAAGGCGCTCTTACTCCGTTTACGTCTAATGCTTGGATGTAAACTTCATACTGAGTGCAAGGTGTTTCATTTGTGTATTGATATGATGCTTTCCCTTGGAACTCGAGTCCCCAGCCTTCAATCATGTCGCCAATGTTATTCCAGCCTTCCATGCCACCAAACAAAACATATTGATATTCTGTCACACCAGCTTGTGCTACGAAAATGCTATATTTTGATGTCTCTGAATTAGGCGTGAAGCTAAGTGTGAAGTCGCATAGATTGTTTTCGTCTAATTCGTTTTGTGTAACTTCAATAGTGACTCCAGGATTTCCAACCAGGTTTTCTGCAGGTGTCATGAATCTGGCTTTAATGACATCACAGGATAATCCGTATTTGTCTATACCTACTGTGACAATGGCGTATTCTGTGTCGTGGAAAAGTTGTAATCCTGTTATTTCTACATTTTCGAAATCTTGATAATAAATGTCGGATACGTTTTTGTCAATATAATATTTAATGTCTTCGCTGCTTAATGATGCAATGGAGTTATAGTCCATGCACATTAACTTGAATCCTTCGCATGATGCGGTGCGAATAAGATCGAGAGTTACAGATGTTGTAGTATAATTTATGATATTGACATCAGCAGCGACTCTGCCTTCTACATTCTTAAATATTATGCTGTCGAGATTGTCGACGACAAATTCATCTCTGATGCCGTTGCTGTTGTGTATAGTGATATTGTCGACGCTGCCGGTTTTTCCAAAGCTGAGGCTGTCGATTCGCTTCATATTATAAATCACAGCATCTTTGCCTTTTTGATGAAGTAAAAGTCTGTTACATTCCTTGTTCTGGGCATGCAAACCCAAATATGATATAACTATGACTATAGCGAGTAAAAGTCTTTTCATTGTTTGACGAATTTTAATGTTGTTGAATTAAAGTTGATGAAGTAAATGCCAGGACTGAGATTAGATACATCTATAGATTCTCCGTTCCATTGTGGAAGTTTGTCGATGAGCATGCCTGTGATAGAATAGATGCAGACATCGGAGCCATACATCTGTTCTGCATTTTGAATAGTCACAATATCTTTTGCAGGATTAGGATTGATTCTTGCAGTTGCGACGTCATGTGTTTCAATAGAAGCTCCTTCTTCGTTGAATGTGATTTTTACAATATCAGAGAAATAAAAATCGTTTGTGCTGTTGTCGTTGTTTTTGACAACCAGTTTCTTTGTCTTGAACTTGATAGTTGAAATGGTAGAGATGTCAATTCTGACAGGGGAGAGGTCTGTGTTGTTTAAATAGATACTGATAAGTTCATCTGCTTTAGCAAAAGAACTTGTTAACAATAACAAACCGATGATTAAACAAAATCTTAACTTCATAGGTTTTAATATTTAGGTTAATAATTATCAACAAAGGTAAAAGAATTGTCCTAAATAAGCAAGAAAAATATTATTAAACGAAATCATTTTTATAACTTTGCAAAATGAATTTAAATATATAATCTATGAAAAATAAAGTTGATATTTGGCAAGAGATAAAGAGCCATATTATTATTACCTTCGCGGTTTTTATATCAGCAATAGGCTGGTGCGGTTTTTTGATTCCTAATCAGATGTTGGGCGGTGGCGTCAGCGGTCTTTCGACTATCATTTATTGGTTGACAGGTATTCCTACCGGTATCATGATTTTCGTGCTGAATGCTATCCTTATCGGAATTTCCTTTAAATCATTAGGAAGGAGATTCGCTATCAGCACAATCTATTCTGTCATCATAACATCTGTCATGTTTTATTTCGGACAGGAATATTTTGGTGACACACCTTTGATTACAGACAAATTTTTAGCATCAGTGTTAGGTGCTGCTTTGAATGGTGTCGCTTGCGGTATCATTTTCCTTGAAGGCAGTAGCACCGGAGGAACAGATGTCATCGCTGTTATGATAAACAAGTATCGTAATGTGACAATAGGTCGTCTCTCCTTGTTTATTAATGTAGTGGTTATTGGATGCTCGTATTTTGTCTTTAAAGATTTGGAACTTTTGATTTACAGTTATGTTGGTCTTATGGTGACAAGCTATACCATTGATATGACGATGAATGGTAGCAAGCAGTCGGTACAGATGTTTATCTTTACATCTAAGCCACATGAGATTGCCGACAGAGTAGGAGAGGAAGTGCAACGTGGTGTGACAATGATAAAAGGTACTGGCTGGTATTCGAAGAAAGAATCTGAAATCGTTATGGTTGTGGTTCGTAAGATAGAGTCACAGCGTGTCATCAGAATTGTGAAACAAATGGATCCTGCTGCTTTCGTCTCTGTCAATACCGTGATGGGAGTTTATGGAAAAGGATTCGAGATGATGAAGAAGTAGTTTTGGAATTAAGGAACTAAGGACTTGAGGAACTAAGGAATTTTTATCCTCAAATCCACAAATCCTCAGTTCCTCAAATCCTCAGATCCAAAAAAAGCGGTCATTAGACCGCTTTTTTTTATTTAATACCTAAAGCTTTCTTGATGTGTTTTGGAAGAGCGTCTTTGTGAACAACGATGTTCATAGTTTTGTAACGTACGAAAGCTTCTGAAGCGTATAATGAACCTTCGTATTTACCGTAGTTGCCCCATGAGTTCTTTACGATGAAGTAGTTGTTGCCGAGTTGGTCTTTTGCTTTACCGTAGATAATCATGCCGTGGTCGTCTGTTGTTTCGTAGTTGTCGTAAGCAAGTTGACGATCTTCTTGTGATACCCAGCGTTGTGGTGTTGGTTGTGAGAGAGCTTCTTTTGCTCTGTCAGCTGCGCTCATACCAATCCAGCGAGCCATGTCGGTACCTGAGTCGTTGCTGCCTGTTTTAGCTTCAAGGTCAGGAAGAACAGCGATACCAGCGTTTTCACCTCTTAACCAACCTTTTTCACTTACGTCTGAACCCCATGCGATTGTGTAACCATTGTCGATAGCGTTGTTCATGACTTCCATGAATTCGTCGATTGGGAGGTTGTAAGCTGTGCTCCATCTCCAGTTGTCTTGTACTTCGATGATGAATTTTTCGTAGAATGGTTGGTGTGAGAATGATGCTAAGTTTACATAGTCATCTGGGTTGAAACCTGTTGATTCTGCGAATGATTTTGGAGTGTATTCTTTACCTTCGTAAACGAATGTTTCAGGACGTTCACCGATGTAAGCGTTTAAGATACCTGCCATAGCGTTTCTCCAAAGTGGAGTGCCGTCTGGGCTTGTTTGTAATGTCTTGTTTGTGATGATACCTTCAACGAATGGGTCGCAAACGCTTGAGAATTCTGAGAAGTTAGATAATGTTTCACCGTGCATAACACCTGCTGGCAATTCTGCATCTGGAACTAAACCGTAATGTTTGATACCATAAAGTACATCGTAGAATGAACCACCTTGTGAGAAAGAGATGTCACCGTGTGTACGTACTGTTGCTTGAGCGCGGTCCATGTATGTGTTCCATACGATGAACATTTCTGAGAAGTCGTATTCACCTTTGCCCATACGTAACAATTCAGCTTCAACGAATGATAATGATGAATAGCACCAGCATGTACCTGCTGCATATTGGTTCTTAACTGATGTGATAGGAAGTTTTACTTCTTCTGAGAAGATCCAACCTTCTGCTTTTGGAGCTTCTTCTGCTTCTTGTGCGTTAGCTAAGCATGGCATAACGAATGCTAATGCTGTTGCTGCTAAGAATTTTCTAAAGTTCATAGTCGTTTAATTAATTTAATGTTAATAATAATTTTATAATCCTAATTTTGTTTTGATATCTGATGATAATGCTTCTTTGTTGACAGTGAAGAACATGGTGTGGAGACGTACGAATGCTTCTGAGCAGTACCAGTAGCCTTCATATCCGTAGTTGGCTGTCCATGAGTTTTTCACCTTATAATATTTGTTGCCGTTTTGGTCGTGGGCGATGCCGACGATGAGCATGCTGTGGTCATCTGTTGTCTGACCGTTTTCGTATGCTTCTTGGTGCATCTCTTCTGTGACTTCAACTTCTGGCATCACGCTTTCGAATTTATATAATGAAGCGAGTATTTCATCATCGCTCATCTTTTTATATTTCTTAACGTCTGATTGTCTGATTTTTTCAACGTTTGATTCGAGGACTACACCAACGCCAGCGTTACGGCTGAAGCCTTTGTCGCTAACGTCTTGTGCCCAACCTACAGTGTAGCCGCTGTTCAATGCGTTGTCGAGTTCGCTCATCAACTCATCGAGTGGCATGTTGTAAGTAAATGTGTTTGTCCAGTTGTCTTGGATTGGCATGATGTATGGCTTGTAGTTGTCATGATTTGTGAATGCGCCAATCTGAACGTAGTCTTCAATGTTGAGAGGATATTTTTCTGCGAATGATTTGGCATCATATTCTGTACCTTCGAAAGTGAATGTTGCAGGAACTTCTCCGAGATAAACATTCAAGATTTCTTGTACCATCTCGTCCCATACTTTGCTGATTTTGCCGTTATGTTGTTTGTTGACAATCTTGCCGTATTCAGCGAGGACTGTATGTAATTCACCGTGGTTGTGAACGTTTTCTCCTAAAACGAGTCCTTCGTATGCTTCGTTAGGCATCATGCCGTTTTCGTTGATGGCATATAAAACATCGAATACTTCGCCGCCAGGACTGAAGTTACATGTTCCTTGCATGCGTACGTATTTCTCGAATTTGTTGGCGTATGCCCAACGTACGAGATACATTTCTGAAAGGTCGAGTTCGGTGTTGTATTTTCTCAAGATTTCAGCTTCTACCATGCCTAAGCCTGCGAAACACCAGCATGTTCCTGATTTGGCTTGGTTCTTTACTGAAGTGTGAGGCACGACGACATCGTCAGTGAATTGATATGCGTTTGATTGTGCGAAAAGCATTGAACCGAAACCGAGTGTCAATGCGAGGGATAAGAATAGTTTTTTCATGTTTTCTTTTTTGCTGTGGGCAATTAATTTCTAATTTGAAGACGCATCAACGACATATTGTTTATTTTTTATTGTGTCGTGTGATACGTCTCTACAACTCTAACTTGCTTATTGCTTAATAAATCTTTTTACAGTTTCTCCGTTTCCAGTTTTTACCTTAACGAAATAAACTCCGCTGTTAAAGTCAGAAATGTTAATATCCAATTGTAAATTGTCCATTGTGCATAGTTCATTGTAAACGTTTACACCAATGATATTATAGATATTTATTTCTGTTATTTTTTCGTTTGCTTCGATTGACAAATTGTCTGTTGCTGGGTTAGGGAAAATATTGAAGCTGCTTGTGTTTTCAGCGAGTGATTCGCCTAATGTTTTTGTACAAGCTTCTTCAGAAGGGTCTGATTCTGAGCTAGCACCCATTGAAGTGACAGTGTAGCAGTATTCTGTGTTGTATGCTAAGTCTTCGTCAACGTATGTTGTGCCAGTGATGTTAGCGATTTCAACGTCGTTGCGGTAAACGAAGTAGCTGCTTGCATTTTCAACGGCTTCCCATGTCAATTCGATAGATGAAGTGCTTTTTGCAGTTGCTGTGAGGTTTTCTGGAGCTTCCACTGCGCTAGCGTCTTCGATGTCTTCGTTGAGAATAACACCTACTTGTTCTGAGAAGTCAGAAACGATTGATAATGTTTCATCACAGATTGTTTTTACGAAGAAATAAAGTTCTCCTTCAACATCAGAGCCCATGATAAATTCGTTTGTATAGACATTACCCATCCACATTCCGTCAGGATAGTATTGTGTTGCAACGTATATAGCATATGCTTCAGCGCCTTCAACAATATCCCATGAACATGTTATTTTATATTTCTTGCCGTATTCTGGGTTGTTCATCTCTACTTTAGCTTTGACATTTTGTACAGCATCGCAGATGTAGAATGTTGTTGCACATACGTCAGCAGATTTTGCTGATTCTTCTGTTTCGTTAACAGCTGATATGTTGAAGCAATATTCTGTTTCTGGTTCTAAACCTTCTACAGTACAGCTTGTGCCTTTAACGCTTCCATGTAATTTGTCGCCGCTGTAGATTTTGTAGTCTGTTGCGCCTTCAACACGTTTCCATGTGATTTCAATAGCATCGTGGTTGACGCCTCTAGCGCAGATTGAGTCAGGTGTTCCGAATACATCACCTTGTGCGAATAATGTTGTTGAAACAAGTAGTGTAAATAATAAAAGTAATGATTTTTTCATAAGCTAAATTTTTAAAAGATTAGTGGTTCAAAGATACGAAAAAAAGTGATACGATTTAAGGTCCTATTAAAAAAAAGGAATTGAGGAGTTGAGGAGTTGAGGAACTGAGGATTTGAGGAATTGAGGATTTGAGGAATTGAGGAACTGAGGAACTGAGGAATATATCCCTCATACCCTTAGTTCCTCATACCCTTAGTTCCTCATACCCTTAGTTCTTAATAATCCTCTTGACTATATCTCCTTCTTCAGTTCTGACTTTAACGAAATAAACTCCAGACTTCAAATTTGAAACATCAATTGAGTTTCTGAGTTTCTGAGTTTCTGAGTTTCTGAGAATTTGAGATCTTCCGTAAATATCATAAATCTCAATAGTCAGTGTCTGAGTCAGTGTCTGAGCCTCAACATAAAGTCTGTCGTTAACTGGGTTAGGATAAATCTTTATGTTATTTTCGTAATTTGATATGACATTTGTTGTGTCGTTTTCTTCTTTGTATGATGTCTTAACAGCACCTACTGATTTTTTATTGTCATATAAAGCAACGACTTCAACGAAATAGAAATCATCTGTTTTTTCTGTAGAATATGTCAATTCTTTAGTGTTGTTTGCAACCAATTCATTATTGAAGTATAAATCGTAGCCTGTAGGTGTGTTTGCTGCAGGTGCTTCCCATGAGATATTCAAATCATTTCCATCTTCTGTGACATTGACATTTCTTGCAGGATATGGATGGTTTGTGTATTCATATAAGAAGTTGCTGTTGAACACTTCTCCCGATACGAGATTTTGAACCCATACTGCTACTTCGAGGTCGTTCATGTCTTCGACGTGAGTGCCCGACATATCGTATGTGAATTCGAAACGTTGGTATTCGCCTGATTCAACTTTAGTGTCGTTGCCGTTTGCGTTGTCGAGCATCTTCATCATAATGTGATGGAATTCTGTCTCACCGTTGTCACCGACATTTCCTGTTGTTGTCTTCTCGTTTACAGAGATAAATGTCTTTACGTTTTGCAAGTCGATATACGACATGACGTCTGCTGTGACATTGATAGTCTTTCCTTCGATGTTGAAAGCTCCCTTGATATTGACGAAAGCTGCTTCGTTGTAGCTGTTATCTAATTGGTATTGTGAGACAGATGTTGGTCCTAGGTTGACGCCATTAAATGCTACGTTAGGAACGCCAGACACCATATAGTAGTTGCTTCTCACGTCACATTCTGCTGTGTTGTAAATATCTGTCGGATATTTTGCCGGATATTTGACGTATGTGTATTTGCCAGGATTGTTTTCTGTAAGTTTGTGCATCATATTATTGACATTGACGCAAGGTGCGCATGAAGCACTTGAGAAATGTTCTATCATAGGAATTCTTTGAGCTGAGCTTAATGCTACGTTGATTTCTTTTGTCAATGTGTTGTTGACAGCATCTTCGTCTTCTTTATCATTTACAGAAGTGATGTTTATTTCGACATTATATTTCCCAGGCTTAAGATTTACATCTTGTTCGAAAGTGAATTGTTTTGTCTCATTGCTTGACATATTTGTCTCGAAAGTCTGGCTGTAAGTGTTATCGCCTATTTTATATTCAGCTTCGAATGATGTGATGTTTTCCACACCAAGATTTTGAACAGAGAATGTTACGTCAATATTTCCACTATTGATATTATTAGGCATATCGACGGAAGCGAGTTTAGCGTTGTTTGCTTCAATGGTCATGACTTCGATATCGTCGAAATATACAGCATTGATATTAGCGGAGTTGCCTTTGAAGAATATGCATATCATCACTTTATCCTTGCCCATATCGTCGTTGGCAATGACCTTGCTGATATTGTGTTTTCCATCGATGGTGAAACTTTCTTCGTAGCAAATGTTCCATCTCATGCCATTGCTTGATGATGTAGCAATACCTATTGTTGAAGGGTAGGTGGTATAGATATCTACATAATGTTTGAAAGAAACCATTATGCTGTCGACGCCAGTGAGGTCGAGGGTTGGGAAGGTGAGCTTGGTAAATCCGTTATAGAAAATTGGCTGGTAGTCCATTTTCATTTCGTAGGCTTCGCCGCCGCAGAAATTGGTTTCAGACAACGACCAGTTCTTATTGTTACCGCCCGTTATCTTCCATCCTTCAGGCATCTCAGCAGAGTCGAAAGACTCTTTTAATAATGTGCCTTTGTTTTGCGCAGAAATCGCTACCGATAATAATAATGCTAATGTTAATAGTAATGTCTTTTTCATGATATCTTTTTTAAGTCAACAAGACTACATGACAACAAGACTACAAGTTTTTGATGATGGTGCCTGAGCTTGTCGAAGGCAGATTGTCACTTCGACAGGCTCAGTGACCGAACAACAAAAAGCCAGCAGTCAAAAGCCAATAGCCTTAGTCTTTAATAATTCTTTTTACAATATTACCTTTTTCAGTATTTATCTTAACGAAATAAATTCCCGATTTCAAATTTGAAATATCGATTGAGTTTCTGAGTTTCTGAGTTTCTGAGTTTCTGAGATTTTGAACTCTTCCATAAACATCATAAACCACGACTTCTTCTATTTCAGTTTCTGCCTCGATATAAAGTATGTCGTTAACCGGATTTGGATATATCTCTACTTGGCTGCCATTTTCTTCAATCATATCGCCAGTTGTTGTGACGCATACTTCTTTTGTAAATGCAGATTTGTTGTTGCCGAAGATAGCTCTTACTTGGTAGCATAATTCTTCGTCTTTCAAGAAGTTGCCATCGGTGTATGATGTTGTTTCTGTCTCAGCAAGGAATTTGTTATTACGATAAACTTCATAGCTTGTGGCATTTTCAACAGCGTCCCATGAGACAACTATATTTGATGTGTTGTCGGTGGCATTGATATTTTGAGGCACGTCAAATTCTGAAGAATATATGCTGACAGCACCGACAGATGTCATATTGTTTTCATAGAGAGCCACCACTTCGACTACGCAGAAGTCTGATTTATCGACGCTGAAAGAAGTTTCGCTGGTGTTGCTTAATGTTAACTCATTATTGATATATAGGTTATATCCTGTAGGTTCTGCTTTTTCTGGTTTGCTCCATGTTATCTTCAGTCTGTTGCCATCTGTGATTTGAAGGTTTTCCACAGGATAAGGATGGTTGGTATATTCATATAAATAGTGACTGTTGATGATTTCTTTTGTTACAGGATCTTGAACCCATACAGCCACTTCCAAGTCGTTGGCTTCTTCCATAAAGGTGGAGTTCATGTCGTGTACAAACTCGAAGCGTTTGTAGTCACCAGCATTGATTGTTGTTTCTAGACCATTGCCTCCGTCCATCATTTTCAACATGATGTGGTGGAATTCTTTTTCTCCGTTGCCTCCGTATTCTACGGTATTTTCTGTCGTTGTCTTTTCATTGACAGAGATGAATGTTCTTAAATCAGTGATGTTGATATATGAAGCAACGTCTGCGGTTATTCTGATAATATTGTTTTCATCGATATTGAAAGCTCCTCTGATTTCGGCGAAAGCTGGAACGTCATATCTGTTTAACAATTTGGTTTTTGTGACAGGTTGTGGTGTATTGCCGCTAAGTTGAAATTCTGCATCGAGGAAGCAGCGAGGTACTGAAGACACCTGATAGAAGTCGTGTCTGATGCCGCCTTCTTTTGTGTAATAAGGGTCACCAACGCCAGGGAAGTTGAGCACATATTTTGTGTATGTGTATTTGCCTGGGTTTTCTTCTGTCATTTTATGCATAAGTTGATTAATCAAGACGCATGGTGCACATGTAGAACTTGAGAAGTGTTCTATCATTGGGATTCTTTGTTTCTCTGCGAGTGAAGCATTGAATTCATTTGTCAAGGTGTTGTCGTCGAGATTGTCTTCTCCGCCATTAACGCTTAAGATATTAATCTTGATGTTGTATGAACCTGGAAGTATGTTTTTTCTGTCAGAGAATGTGAATGTCTCTGTTCCGAAAGCAGGTATTGATGTTGTGAATGTCTCTGTCACTGTCTCATAACCGTCTAATTCATAGCTTGCTTCGAATGACTGTATGTTGTAGTTGCCCATGTTTTGTACGCTGAATTTGACATCCAATGGACCTGATCCTATTCTTTCGTAGATGTCGATGCTGTTAAGTCTTATCTCTGAATTGGACTGTGCTTTGATTTTGATATTGTCGAAGCAGAATTCTGTGAAGTTATATGATGTTCCGTCGAAGAAGATGCAGAACAAGACGTTTTCTTTTCCCATGTCGCTTGTTGCTATTCTTTCTTCAATGTCATATTTTCCAGGGACATTGTATTCATATGACCAGCCTTCGTTCCATGTCGTTCCATTATCGGATGATGTCGCGACACCGATTTTTGCCTTGTAGTTCTGGTCGTAGTTGTTGAAATAATGGCTCATTGTCAATGTTACGCCTTCAACATCTGTGAGGTCGACTGCCTTAGTTACAAGACGTGTCACGCCTTCAAACTGAGGACTCCAGAACAGTCTGGCTTCGTTGGCTTCACCGCCAGCATTGTTAGTGCTGCTGATAGACCAGTTTTTCTCAGCAATGCCCATGATGCTCCAACCTTCAGGCATCTCTGCTGAATCGAATCTTTCATTTATCAACTGCGCAAAAATCGTAGTTGAAAATAATAACGCAATTGTTAATAGTAATGTCTTTTTCATGATTTTATAAGTCAACGGACAACAGACAACAGTCAACAGTCTTTGTCCAAATTATTAATTTATTTTTTATGATGGTGCCTGAGCTTGTCGAAGGCAGATTGTCACTTCGACAGGCTCAGTGACCGAACAGCCAACAGCCAATAGCCTTAGTCTTTAATAATTCTTTTTACGATATTACCTTTTTCAGTATTTATCTTAACAAAATAAATTCCTGACTTCAAATTTGAAATATCTATTGAGTTTCTGAGTTTCTGAGTTTCTGAGTTTCTGAGATTTTGAACTCTTCCATAAACATCATAAACCATGACTTCTTCTATCTCAGTTTCTGTCTCAATATAAAGTATGTCCTTAACTGGGTTAGGGTAGATGTTGCAGTTGAGGTTTGTCTCTTCAATTCCTGTAATATTTAAGAATACCACACATTCTTCTGAGTGTTCTGATTCTTCTGAGTTGCAGCTTGATGTTATTGTATAGACATAAGTGCCGCTCTTGTCGAAGCCTGTCACGAATGTTGTTTCTTCTGTGTCGCCTACTTTTTCTCCATTAACATAAACGGTATAGAAGTCAGCTTCATCAATTTCATCCCAAGTGAGTGTTACTTTATGTTTGTAATCGAAGTTTTCTGCGAAAGGTTCCAAGACGTATTCGATGTTGATAGGAGCTTTACAACCAACGATGATTTTGTCGGCTACGCCTATTGAAGTGATGTTGTTTTCATATAATGCCACAACTTCCACTCCGTAGAATCCGTCAGCATCTTCAATTGTATATGACAATTCTGTTGTGTTCTCTAATGCCAATTCGTTGTTGACATATAAGTTATATGCGACAGGATTTCCTTTTTCTGGAGCTTCCCAGCTTATTGTAAGATTGTTAGCGTTTGTAAGCTGAAGGTTTTGAACTGGGTAAGGATGTTGGCAGTATTCATATAAATATCTGCTGTTTAATATTTCTTTTGTAGCAATGTCTTGAATCCATACTGATACTTCGAGGTCTTCCATTTCTTCCACGAAAGTCTTGCTCATGTCGTAGGTGAATTCGAAACGTTGATATTCGCCGGCTTTGAAGTCTGTTGTGCTACCTTTAGCGTCTGGCAACATCTTCATCATGACGTGATGGAATTCGGTAAGTCCGTTGGTTCCGACATTTTTTGTGGTTTTCTTTTCATTGACAGAGACGTGAACTTTCACTTCGTTGATGTCGATATACGACATGATGTCAGCAACTACATTGATATTGTTTCCTTCTGTGTTGAAAGAACCTTTTACTTCGATGAAAGCTGGCATATTGCAGATTTCCTCAAGTTCTTCTTGTGTTACAGCGTTATAGCTGCGGCCTTTACCATTATAAGACAAGAAAGGAACGCTGCCGACATTGTAGAAATTCTTTCTTATGCCGCCGTCTTCTGTATAATAAGGGTCGCCAGGAGATGGCCAGTTCATAGTGTATTTTGTGTAGACATATTTGCCAGGATTGTTGGCGAGCAACTCCTTCATGGTGCCGTCTAATATCACACATGATGCGCATGTTGAACTTGAGAAATGTTCAATCATAGGTAATCTGTTGGTCTTTCCCAATGCTACACGTATGTTTTTGCGAACTGTGTTATTGACTTCATTCTGATCTTCTGTGCCATTGACAGAAGTAATCTTTATCTCGCTATTGTAATTGTTTGGAGTGAGTTTTATTGTCTTGTTGAATGTGAATTGTTTTGTCTCATATTGACCCAATTCTGTTTCAAAGCTTTCTGTTATCACTTGGTCGCTCATGCTGAATTCAGCTTCGAAAGATGTGATGACATCGCTGCCTGTGTTTTGTACAGAGAATGACACTGTGTTTTCTCCAGCAGGGATAATGTCGCCGAGATCGATGCTTTGAGCCTTTGCGTCGATGGCTTCCATAGAAGTGATTTCTATGTCATCGAAATACCAGTTGTTGATGTTGGTTGAATTACCTTGGAAATAGATGCAGAATAATACATTGTCTTTACCCATGTCGTTGTTTTTGAGAGAAGCGATGACATTATATTGTCCCGCTTCTGAATATGACTGTGACCATGCTGCATTCCATGTCTGACCATTGTTTGATGAAGTAGCGATGCCAATGACAGCTGAATAGGTCTTCTTATCGAAGAAATGTCTGAATGACATTGTCACTGTTGACAATCCTGATAAGTTGATAGGTGTAGTGATTATGCGTGAAGTGCCTACAGACTTAGGCTCTGCACTGAATTTTAATTCGTTGGCTTCACCGCCAGCTCTGTTGGTTGTGGATATCGACCAGTTGTCGGTACTATTATCCGATACAGTCCATCCAGTAGGAAGTGACATAGAATCGAAAGTCTCTCTTAAAAGCACAGATCTGTTCTGCGCAAAAATTGTTACTGATAACAATAATGCTAATGTAAGTAATAATGTCTTTTTCATATTTTTATTTTAAGTCAACAAGACTACATGACAACAAGACTACAAGTTTTTGATGCTGGTGCCTGAGCTTGTCGAAGGCAGATTGTCACTTCGACAGGCTCAGTGACCTAACAACAAAAAGCCAGCAGTCAAAAGCCAATA
>JBGVQR010000067.1:0-11474 GCA_045127605.1 Candidatus Limimorpha sp.
TAAATTAGGTGAGTATTACAATTCGACTAAAGTAGTTATAAACACAGGCGTTTCAAAAATAAGAATAGGAATTCCGAATAATTCAGGCTGTAGATTGGAATGTGAATCTATTTTATCTCTCAAGGATTTTGATGGATTCTCTAAGAAGTCCTCTAATGTGTATGAGACCTCTAACTATTCATCTGCAGAAAATAACATCGAAATAGAATTTGAAGGCGCAATGTCGGAATTTGAGGTTTACAGATATTAAGTTGCTAAGTTACTAAGTTGTTTGGTGAACTTTTAGTACTCAAGTCTGTTTACTCAAAAAAATCTCAGCAACTCAGTAACTCAGCAACTCAAAGACTTTTAAAAAACATGGAATACAAAGATTATTATAAAATATTAGGTGTTGAGCGTTCAGCAACACAAGATGAGATTAAGAAAGCATATCGTAAGTTGGCGGTGAAATATCACCCTGACAAGAACCCTGATGACAAGGTGGCGGAGGAGAAGTTCAAGGAGATTTCCGAGGCTTATCAGGTCATAGGCAATCCTGACTCTCGTAAGAAATATGACGAGCTCGGCGCTAACTGGAAACAATATGAGAACGCAGGCTTCGGTGGCGGCGCTCATGGCTTCAACGCGAGCGGCTTCTCCGACTTCTTCGATATGTTCTTCGGAGGTCAAGGTGGCGGTGCCGGATTCGACTTCAGTAACTTTATGGGTGGCATGGGCGGCGGACGTCGTTCGACACGTCCTGCTAAGGGCAGCGACCTCAACGCTACCATCAACCTTACATTATTAGAAGCTTATCAAGGCTCACAGCGTCTGCTCGACCTCAACGGCAGCTCGATAAAAATCAGTATAAAGCCAGGAGTGCGCGACGGACAGATACTGCGTCTCAAAGGTAAAGGCAACCCTGGAAGAAACGGAGGCGACAACGGCGACCTCATGATAAAAGTCGTCATCATGAACGACCCTTCTTATCAACGTGACGGCGACGACCTCATAAAAAATATCAACATCGACGTATATACTGCTATTCTCGGTGGTAAGATAACAGTCAGCACTCTCAAAGGCGACGTCAATGTGCCTATAAAACCGCAGACACAGAATAACAGCACGCTGCGACTCAAAGGAATGGGAATGCCACACTATGGCAAAGAAGGAGCTGGCGCACTGCTGCTGAAGGTGCAAATATTACTTCCAGAACACTTCTCTGCAAAAGAGCTGGAACTCATCAAAGAAGCACAGGAACAATCCGCTAATTAACAGCGGATTGTTTTTAATTGAAAACTGAAAGTTGAAAATGGAAAATTAACTTTCAGTTTTCAATTTTCAATTTTCAACTTTTTTTAAAAAAAACTCTCACAATTATCACGATTTTTCGTTACTTTGCATATCTATAATTGAAAATTGAGAAATGCAAATGAAATCAAAGCTGACGATATTTATTACTATTTTAATTTTACTTCTAACTGCTTCTTTATCACAAGCTCAGGATAATAATGTAAAAGGTTTCGTCTATGAGAAATCGACAGGCGAGCCGATGATGTTCTGTAATGTTTACTTCAAAGGAACTACTTTCGGAGCGTCTACCGATATCAACGGTTTTTTTAACATTACCAGAATACCTGACGGGGATTATACTATTCTCGTCACTAACCTCGGCTATGATACCATAGCTGAGCGCCTCACACTCAAAAACAATGAGGTGCTGAACAAGAAATATTATCTCGAAGAATCCTCGATGGTGCTTGCTGCTGTCAATATCACTGCCGATAAGATTGAGGCGAGGACCGAGACCAAGACTTCCGTCATCAACGTGACTCCTAAAGCCATCACCAGAATCCCTACCACGGGAGGTCAGTCTGACCTTGCTCAGTATCTGCAGGTGATTCCAGGTGTCATCTTCACTGGCGACCAAGGCGGTCAGCTGTATATCAGAGGCGGCTCGCCTATACAAAATAAAGTGCTGCTCGACGGTATGGTGGTCTATAATCCTTTCCATTCCATCGGTCTCTTCTCGGTTTTCGATACCGACATCATTAGAAATGTTGAGGTTTATACTGGTGGCTTCGGCGCTGAATATGGCGGCAGGATATCGTCAGTGATGGATATCACCACTCGCGACGGTAATAAGAAACGTCTCTCCGGCAAGCTCAATGCAAGTACATTCGGGTCGAAGATAATGCTGGAAGGTCCGCTGAAGAGAGCAAAAGACACAGAAGACATGACGGCTTCGTTCATAGTGTCGGCAAAGAATTCTTATCTCGACAAGACAAGTCAGACTATATATAAAACCATCCTCAATGGCAATGACTTGCCTTATACTTATAATGATATATATGGTAAGATTTCTATCAATTCATCTAACGGTAGCAAGGTTAATTTCTTCGGATTTAACTTCACTGACGATGTTATAAATTATAAGTCGATATCTAACTTCGGCTGGGACTCTTACGGCGGCGGTGTCAATTTCGTCGTCATCCCAGGAAAGTCGCCAGTGCTTATTGAAGGTAACATCGCTTATTCAGACTATACCGCTAAGCTGGAAGAACAGAACAACCCTGACAGAATGAGTTCTATCAACGGCTTCAACGCTGGTTTCGCTTTCACATATTTCCTTGGAAAGAACTCTCTGAAATATGGTATCGAGATGCTCGGATTTAAGACGGTCTTCGACTATACCAAGTCGAATGGAATCCATATGAGTCAGATTGATAACACCACAGAACTTGGTGCTTACATAAAATATAAAGCTCAGTTCGATAAGCTTATCTTCGAGCCTAGTTTCAGAGTGCAGGCGTATGCTTCATTGGGAGAAGTGTCTCCAGAACCTCGTCTCGCCATGAAATATAACGTGACAGATTGGTTCAGACTTAAAGCGGCTACAGGTATGTATTCGCAGAATCTCATAGCTGCCAACAGTGACCGCGACGTGGTAAACCTCTTCTATGGCTTTCTCTCTGGACAGGCTAATTTGCCATCAAAGTTCAACGGCGAGGAGGTGACAACAAAACTGCAGAAAGCTATACATTATATAGTAGGTACTGAGTTTGACGTGTTCGCCAATACCGTTCTTAACATAGAAGGTTATTACAAAGACTTCAGCCAGCTCACCAGTATGAACAGAAACCAGAAGTATTCCGATAGTGATGCTCCAGCAGGAACACCAGAGCTTCTGCGAAAAGACTTTATGGTGGAAAAGGGTAGAGCATACGGTGTGGATGTCTCTCTGAAATATGAAAATATGAGATGGTATCTCTGGGGTGCTTACTCCTTGGGTTATGTCAACAAAGACTATGAGGATGAGTATAAGCAGCTACATACTTATCGTACCCACTACGACCGCCGTCATAATGTGAACCTTATGGCGACATATACAGCGGGCTCGAAACATCAGTGGGAGATAAGCGCAAGATGGAACTTCGGAACAGGATTCCCATTCACACAGGTGAGTGCATTCTACGAAAAACTGCCTTACGACAACATTTACTTCGACCCATATACCGAGAGTGGTTACCTCGGAATTATTTATGATGAACTTAACGGAGGTCAACTGCCTACATATCATCGCCTCGACCTCGACGTGAAACGTAAGTTCTACTTCACTGAGAATATCGTCATGGAAGCTGACTTCAGCCTCACCAACGTATATGACAGACAAAACATTTTCTATATCGATGTGGTCTCGACAGAGATAATCTATCAGTTGCCGTTGATGCCAAGCATCGGATTAACATTGTCATTCTAATAATTATGAAAAAACCTTTAGCAAAAATATGTCCCCGTGAACTCACAACTCATGGGGATATTCGTATCGATAACTATTATTGGCTTAACGAACGCGAGAATCCTGATGTGATAGCTTATCTAGAACAAGAGAATCAATATCAGGAGATGATGATGAAAGATACTGAAAGTCTCCAGAAAGAATTGTATGATGAGATAGTGGGACGCATCAAACAAGATGATGTATCTTATCCTATAAAAAGAAACGGTTACTATTACTATTCTCGCTACGAAGAAGGTCAGGAATATCCTGTGTATTGCCGCCGTAAAGATAATATGGATAACCCAGAACAGATTCTCCTCGATGGCAATGAAATGGCAAAGGGCCATCATTATTTCGACATCGGCGCATATAGCGTAAGTCCAGATAATGAATTGTTGGCTTATAGCATTGACACGGTAAGCCGTCGTCAGTATGACATTTTTGTCAAAGAAATTGAAACAGGGAAAATATTTCCTGAAGTCATAAAAAACACCACTGGTAACATGGTGTGGGCTAACGATAACGAGACTCTTTTCTATAGTGTCAAGGATGAATCGTTACGTTCTTGCAAGATAATGCGACATAAACTAGGTGACGACCCTGCTAATGACGAGCTGGTGTATTTTGAAGAAGACACAGCATTCAGCTGTTATATCAGCAAGACAAAGTCGAGACGTTATATCATGATAATATCCGACAGCACAATGTCGTCGGAAGTGCGTTTTATCGATGCCGACAGACCTTACGACGAGTTTAAGATATTTCAGAAGCGTGAGCATGACCATCTCTATGGAATAGGTCATTATGGCGAACATTTTTACATACTTACCAATGCCGATGGTGCGAAGAACTTCAAGATTATGAAGACTGCCGTCGACAAGACGGAGAGAGAAAACTGGGAAGAACTGATACCACATCGCGACGATGTCTTGATAGAAGACTTTGACATTTTCTCTGATTTTCTCGTCATAGAAGAACGTAAGGAAGGTCTTGTGAAAATTAGAATCATGACATGGGACGGCGCGACAGATTATTACATCGACTTCGGAGAGCCGACTTACACCGCGTATTCTTCTGCTAATCCCGACTTCGATTCTCATCTTTTGAGATATGGATATAATTCCATGACGACACCTGCTACTCTTTATGAATATGATATGATAAAACGAGAGTCGGTGGTTTTGAAACGTCAGGAGATAATAGGTGGCTACGAGCCAAGCGACTACGTCACTGAACGTCATTATGCGCCTTCGCACGATGGAGTGATGGTTCCTATATCTTTGGTATATAAAAAAGGTATGAAGAAAGACGGCAACAATCCTCTTGTGCTTTACGGCTATGGCTCTTATGGCAGCAGCATGGATGCATACTTCTCGACAGCGAGATTATCGTTGTTAGACCGAGGTTTCGTCTGGGCAGTGGCGCATATCAGAGGCGGCGAGGAGATGGGACGTCAGTGGTATGAAGACGGTAAGTTGTTGAAGAAGAAAAATACCTTCTTAGATTTTATCTATTGTGGAAAATATCTCGTCAAGGAAGGATTTACGAATAATGACAAGATGTTCGCTATGGGTGGAAGCGCTGGCGGTCTGCTCGTAGGCGCAGTGGCAAACATGGCTCCGGAGATGTGGAAAGGAATAATAGCGCAGGTGCCTTTCGTCGATGTGGTGACGACTATGCTCGATGAAAGCATTCCTTTGACGACAGGCGAATACGACGAATGGGGTAACCCTAACGAAAAAGAATATTACGACTACATGAAGTCGTATTCACCATACGACAACGTGGAAAGAAAAGACTATCCTGCTATGCTTGTCACGACAGGCTTGCACGACAGCCAGGTGCAGTATTGGGAACCTGCGAAATGGGTGGCGAAGTTAAGAGAGATGAAGACAGACAATAACCCATTATACCTCAAGACCAACATGGACTTCGGTCATGGAGGAGCATCGGGAAGATTCGAAGGAATAAAAGAGATTGCGTTGGAATACGCGTTCTTGATTCAGTTAGGAGTTAGGAATTGAGGGTATGTAGGGGCGTGATTTATCGCGTCCTTGAAGTCACCAAGGCACCGAGACGCCAAGTCACCGAGTTTCTGAGTTTCTGAGTTTCTGAGATTTTGAGTCAATAAGTCAATAAGTCAGGTCTGAGTTCAGAGTTCAGAGTCCTGCGGTGCCTGAGCCTGTCGAAGGCAAAGCCTTAGTTTTAAGTTTCTGAGTTTCTGAGATTTTGAATTTCTAAGTAAAAATTCTTAGTTCTTAGTTAAAAAAAGCTTCTGCTTCGTAAAGTGCATTTTGATAGCTGTCGGAGCTGTGCATCACGTTATGCGTCTTGTCGATGCTGTAGCGTTTCCTGTATTTCTCTTTCAATTGCATGAGTGTCTCGATGGCGGATTCCCTGTCGGAATACGGAGACAATAAAATCATTCCTATGCAAGGAGCGCTTGTCATGTATCGAATCAGACCATCGTAAAACGGCTTGCCTTTGTGTACGCTGTAAATCGTCTCTGCTTGTTCTTTTGTCAGCGTCTTCTCTAGTGCTTCGATGACGGTGAAATCAAGACGATGCAAGTCCTTGATGATGTTGTCGGTGTATTTTAAAAATCCAGGTTTTATGATGATAAACCCGTCATAATCGGGAAGCATGGTGGTGTTGTAGCCGTAACCATCTTCGTCTATTTTCATTGTCGATTTCATATTCGGTCTTTTGTCGTACTAACAAACTTATTTTAAGAATGTTTCTTAATAATTTTTAAGAATTTTCCCCTTTGAAAAAAATAAACAAATCATTATCTTTGCGCTATAGTTGAAGAACTCATCAACTCGTCAACTTAGTAACTCAGCAACTCAGCAACTCAAACTATGAACATATATCAGCTTTTTGTAAGAACTTTCGGAAATAAAAATACATCGCCGCTTTTCGATGGCGACAAGTCACAGAACGGCTGCGGTACTTTCGCTAATATCAACGACAATGCCTTGGAATCGCTTAAGTCGTTAGGTGTTACTCATATCTGGCTCACTGGCGTGATACGTCATTCTTCCATGACTTCTTATCCTGAACTCGGAATAAAGTCAACACATCCTCAGATTACCAAAGGCAAGGCTGGCTCTCCTTATTCTATAATGGATTATTACGACATCGACCCTGATTTGGCTGTCAATCCGCAGAATAGGATGGAGGAATTTGAAGAGACTCTGAATCGCATCCATGAGAAAGGCATGAAGGTGATAATGGATTTCATCCCGAACCATCTTGCAAGAGAATATAAGTCGCTGTGCAAACCTTATGATGTGGAAGAATTCGGTGAATACGACAATAAAAATGTCAGCTTCGCAAAAGACAATAACTTCTATTACTGTCCAAATCAAGAGTTTGTTATTCCAAGTCAACAGTCAACAGACAACTCAGCAACTCAGCAACTCAGTAACTCAGCAACTCAATATCAAGAATCCCCTGCCAAGGCTTCCGGCAACGATGTGTTCTCGTCACATCCTTCTGTCAACGACTGGTACGACGCAGTGAAGCTTAACTACGGTGTTGACTATCAGAATGACCACACAAAACATTTTGATACCATTCCTAATACTTGGTACAAGATGCTGAACATTATGCAGTATTGGTGCGAGAAAGGCGTTGATGGTTTTCGTGTCGACATGGCAGAGATGGTGCCAGTGGAATTTTGGCGATGGGCTATAAATGAGTTGCGTGAGAGTCATGACGCGATTATGATTGCCGAGATTTATCAGCCACATCTTTATAAGGAATATGTCAATGCCGGCTTCGATTATCTCTACGATAAGGTCGGGCTTTACAATACTTTGGAAAATATCTATCGCTACGGACAACGTGCCGACACTATAACTGGTGTATGGAACAGCCTACAAGGTCTTGGAGATGTTATGTTACGTTTCATGGAAAATCATGATGAGGTGCGTCTTGCTTCAAAGCATTTCGTCGGCGATGCGTTCAGGGCTTTGCCTGCTGTGGCGATGTCGGCGCTGATGAACCGCGGACCTTTCATGGTATACAACGGACAAGAGAGCGGCGAGGACGCAGAAGAAGCAGTGGGATTCAGTGGCGACGACGGAAGGACGTCGATATTCGATTATGCTGTGATGCCGAGACACCAGAAATGGATGGCAGACGGCAAGTTCGATGGCAGCGACTTCAGCGAGGAACAAAGAAAGTTATACAACTTCTATAAAAAACTCCTTAACTTCCGTCTTACCAGCGATGCTATTAATAAAGGTGCGTTCTACGACCTGATGTGGGTCAACCCATGGTATTCTAACTTCGACCCTCAATATGTATATGCATTCTTGCGTTATTATAACCAAGACCGACTTCTGATTGTTATCAATTTCAATCAGAATGAAAGTCGCTATTGCGAAGTGAAAATCGCAGAGGATGCTTTGGAATATATTGGATTGCAAAATCTCAGAAACTCAGAAACTCAGAAACTCAGAAACTTAGCTGTTGACGTTTTTACTGGCGAGAAGATAGAATATAACATAGACGAAGTCAGCACTCGTGGCATCGCGATGACTCTTGAACCTTGTGGAATTAAAATTTTGAAATTATGATGAAGATAGTAGAAAAAGATTCATGGCTTGAACCTGTAGCAGAAGAAGTGCAGGCTCGTTATGACAGATATGAATCTATGTTGAAATATATTGAAAGCCATTATGGAAGTCTGAAGTCATTTGCTTCGGCACATGAGTTCTTCGGCTTTACCTACGACGGATTCAGAAAAGGCTGGTGGTACAGAGAGTGGGCACCGGCAGCGCATTATCTATCTTTGTTCGGCGACTTCAATAATTGGGATAGATATGCTAACCCTCTTGAAAGAGAAGAAGACGGCGTGTGGAGTATCTTCCTTCCAGATTCACAATATAAAAATAAATTAACGAAAGGAAGTCTGCTGAAAGTCCTTGTGCAATCTAGTATCGGCGAACAAGAACGCATACCTGTTTATATCAACAGAGTCATCCAAAATGAAGACAACAAAGACTTTGCAGGACAATTCTGGCCAAAAGCCAACAGCCAAAAACCAAAAGCCAACAGCCAAAAGCCTTTGTTTATATACGAATCACATGTTGGAATGTCACAGGAGAAAGAAGGTGTCGGCAGTTATAAGGAATTCAAGGAAAACATCTTGCCAAGGATAAAAGACTTGGGCTATAACGCGATACAGCTGATGGCAGTTGCTGAGCATCCTTATTATGGTTCGTTCGGATATCATGTGTCTAACTTCTTCGCTGCCAGCTCTCGTTTTGGCACACCAGAAGAGCTGAAAGATTTGATAGACACAGCACATGAGATGGGAATTGCAGTTATTATGGACTTGGTACATTCTCATACTGTGAAAAACACTCGTGAAGGATTGAATCTCTTTGACGGAACGGAGACGCAATATCTGCTAGAAGGAAAAGAAGGACATCATCCGCAGTGGGATTCCAAATTATTCAATTATGGAAAGATAGAGACTTTACGATTTTTGCTTTCCAATGTAAGATATTGGCTGGAAGAATATCATTTCGATGGATTCAGATTCGATGGCGTTACTTCGATGTTATATAAGAATCACGGGATAGGAGTGGAGTTCGCCAAGCAGTCGGATTACTTTGGAGATAATATTAATGACGATGCGGTGACATATCTGCAACTTGCAAACACCTTGATACATCAGCTGAATAAAGATTATATAAGCATCGCGGAAGATGTGAGCGGTATGCCAGGAATGTGCGCTGCTGTTGAAGACGGAGGCATCGGCTTCGACTATAGACTCGGAATGGGCTTGCCTGACTTCTGGATTAAGATTTTGAAAGATCAGAATGAAGAAGACTGGAATATGCATGAGTTCTTCCACACTATGACGAACAGACTCTATGATGTCAAGACGATTGCGTATGCCGAGTCGCACGACCAGGCGTTGGTGGGTGACAAGACGATTGCGTTTAGGTTGATGGATAAAGATATGTACACATCCATGTCGAAGTTTACGCCTAGTATCACAGTCGACAGAGGCATCGCCTTACATAAGATGATACGTCTTTTCACTATAAGTCTCGGCGGTAATGCCTGGCTTAATTTCATGGGTAATGAATTCGGTCATCCAGAGTGGATAGACTTCCCTCGTCTGGAAAACGGATGGAGCTACAAACACGCACGTCGTCAGTGGTCATTAGTCGACGATGAGAACCTGAAGTTCGGTTGGCTTAATGAATTTGACAAGGAGATGTTAAAGTTTGTTAAGGGAAACGACATCATGAACGCCGAACCAGCATGGCTGATGAATATTGATGAAGAACATAAGACTATAGTTTTTGAGAGAAACAATCTGATATTTGTCTTCAACTGGGGATGTGAATCTATTCCAGATTACGAGATAAACGTGAAAAACACTGGAGACTACGAAATCGTCTTCAGCAGTGACGATAAAGAATTCGGTGGTTTTGAAAATATAAATAAGGAAGTGGTGTTCCCATCAGAAGCCAGAGACGAACAAGTGTTTATGAAGATATATAATGTAAGCAGGACGGCGGTGGTTTATAGAGTTAGGAGTTAGGAGTTAGGAATTAGGAGTTAGGAGTTAGGAGTTAGGAGTTAGGAGTTGTTGATGTGTCTTCTTGATTGTAAATTATGCATTAAAACATCTTTTTATATTGTCATAAAAAAAGTATGAAAAAAGTATTTTAATAAGATTTTTTTTCATTATCTTTGTAGCAAATTCTGAAGAATACTATAGAAATGGCTGATTTAAGTGTAACCCTTTCGGAAATAGAAACAAAGATAAGAAAGCTCATTGCGCTAAAGAATCAGCTTGAAGCAGAAAATAGTAAACTTATTCAACGTAATGAGGATCTTCAATTGGAGCTTGAGATTCTTGAGACGGAGAATACAGAATTGAAGGAAAAAATAAATAAATTAGTTATTGTTAACACTCTCGGAAACGAAAAAGAGGTAGGAGAAAGTAGACAACTAATAAAGGCACTTGTTAAGGAAATCGACAATTGTGTTGCGATGCTTAATGCGGAGCAGTGATAATATATAAATCAGACGAAGAGGATGAGCGGAATAGATGAAATAAAGATTGAAGTAGCTATTGCGGGACGTAACTATCGTCTGACTGTTAACAAAGCTGATGAAGCGAAAGTGATGAAAGCAGCGGAGATGCTGAACGATAGGATAAAGTCGTACAAGCAGACATATGATTATAGAGACTATCAGGATTTGTTGTCCATGTTATGTCTGCAGCTTGCGACCCTTAACGTTAAATATGAATCCGATGCGGCATATAAAGATCAGTATTTGGAACAAAAACTCGATGATTTAAGTTCTTTATTAAGTGAAAATATAGGTTCTTAAAGTTCTTTGAAGATATATCTGTCTGTTCGTCGCATGATGTAAACCTAACATTTATAACATTAATTCCGGTTGACTCATGGGTACAAAAACAGGCCTCAACCTGTAAAGGTGCTTTAACGCCAGTGGACGTTTGCGTATCGTGGCAGCCATAAACGTGACTTTTGGGGTTTACTATTATCCCATTGAGCAGGCAGATTTTTTCCCCTTTTAGTTTTCGAGATAAATCGAAAAAAAATGATTTTATTACTAGCATTAAGTCACACAGCGGCATACGTACTCTTCGGAGTTACTGCTCTTGTAGTAGGTGCCGGCGCAGGTATCCTGATTTCGTCAACAGTGATGC
>JBGVQR010000068.1:0-83898 GCA_045127605.1 Candidatus Limimorpha sp.
AATGTTAAACAATAAATTGATTCGTGTAAACTCATCTAGCCTTATATTACTTGCTAGATTTATATTTACTGAAATTCATACTACGTTTATAACTTGCTACTTTCTGAAAGAATGCTTTTTACTAGTTTCTTACAGGGAGGGGAAAATGATATATGCACCAGATTGAGCAACACTCTATAATATATGGAGGGGGATTTTTTAGCTAAAAGTAAAGTTGTTATATTTATTAAAGGTGTACTTTTTAAAGGTAATAGCTAATGATGTAAAAAAATCAGTTGTTGCTAAATATTCTGAAATTATAACGGATTTGTGGTGTGGCTTTGATATAGGCTTTTATAGAGGACATTGGCATGAACTCAACAGAAAACATCTTTAATAAAAAAGTTGGATTCAGTTCAGTATTAGAGCGTCTTCCAACTTTGATTTTTTGAGTTTTGTAAAATTGAAGGTGACATTTTTTGAATCACCCTCTAAAAATCATTTTTTCTAAAATTTTGTCACCTATTAGAATCTACACCTATAGAGAAATTTTCCTCTCTTTTTCTTGGTTGGTTTATCTTCGTACTCAAAGAAATCACCAATAGTATGTGATGTTATTGCTTTTGGATAGTTGATGTCAAGCAACTTGAATATCCGTTTTAATTCTTTCTTTATATAAACATCTGCGTACCAAGTATCTTCACTGAAAGAGTTTTTGATTAACAGTATGGCTTCTCTACCTGTGCTTCTTTCACGGTAGCGTTGCAATATCATGGCTTCTCGTATGAGTTTTTCACGATAGTTTAATTTTTCAATGGCATCTTTGCCTATGGTTTCGTAAGCCTCTACGATAAATGGGTCAGAAGCCACAAGTTCATTTCTGTAGTCTAATTCCATTTGGGTTTCACATGAACCTAGCATTGCCAATTGTTCTACAATCCGCATTCTAGTTTCTTTTCTTGAAAGTTTCGGATTGTCTCTTTGCAATCTCTCAAAATCACCAAGTTTGTAAGTGTGTTCTATCATGTAAACATTAAAAGAGCTGGAATTGTCATAAACGGATTTGAGTATATCTTTGTGGCTGTAATATCCTTTGACAACATCATCATCCACACGACAGTCGATTTTGTAATGGCATTTCACCCCATCAACTAAAAAATCATTGAATGGTGAGTTGTCTATAAAATCCTGCAAAACACTTCTTTTTTCAGCATTTGGAGCTATGTCACGATATTTTACCAAGAAGTTGTGTACATATTCAAGACCTCGGATGTAGGCTCTAACTTCCTCTTTACTTTGCACACGCAAGTTGGGGTTTACATTAACTATATGTGTTATTGATGAGACTCCATTACGGAATCTTCCAGTTGCTTGTACTGCGTCAGTGCAAGGGTCTATTATTGTATGTATCGAGAAATAACAGTTGGACAACAATATTACGTTTGGCTGTTCATCCAATTTTATATCCACTGCATTGTAGAAGCGTGATGTCAGCCAATTGTAACGCTTCATGTGCTTGACATCCCAATCTTCATAAGCATTCTTGAATTTTACATCCTTGTCATTCTTTAGCTTTTTTACACTGTTGGTGGAACAGAACACTGATGATTCTTCAAAGAGGTCAAGTTGTTTCATAAGATTATAAATCATATCCGTGGAGTTGCAGAATATGAATGCGTTTCCATCTAATGTTTCCAAAGTCTCCTTAACAGACTGTAGCACGTTGTTTGTTATTAGCAGAGCCAAGTCCTTTGAAAAATCGAAGTCTGGAATAATCTTAACCATCTCAAAATCCTCAAAACGTGGGTCTGAAAATTCTATTGGAGTGGCTGAAACCAGAGCTTTGTTCTCACACTCAAAAAACAAGTCCATTGGCAGTGATATTGTTTCACGAAAATCTGAATCTTTAACGATTTTGTGGCATTCATCGAATAATAGGAAACACTGGAAACGTATTTCAATGTCGGTTGCTTTCAACGCTTCTTCGACTTTATGAAAGCTCTCTGGAGTAGTCATTATTTTAAGAAACTTTCCATCGCTGTCTTCGATGTATTCTATTATATCATCTGTAAATATTCCTTGGTACACTCCGAACAGATTATCGTTCTTGTGTTCTGGGTCTTTGCACTTGCCTGTAATTACAGGTCTGTTAGGTTCTATGATAATGGAGTGTCTTGGTGCTTTTATCTCTGAATAAGTAGCACCTAGTCCTGTCAGTGTTTTACACAGAATCGTGTTCGTTCCTATTTTGTTATCTTCTAACAATTCTGTGAGGTACGGTATTCTACCGTTTTCTTTTTTTAATATGATTTCTTTTTTAGTCATATTTTTAAAATTTTAATTATTAAAAAGAAAGGAGGGATTGTTGCCCTCCTTTACGAATCTGTTGTTAGATTGCTTGCTTCATTTCACGAAGCCAGTCTAACAATTCTTCTGTGTAGTTCACATAGAAGAAGACTTTACCATTGCGAGCGATATAAGTTCCGCTCAACTTGCCGTTACGTTCACGGAACAGTGGTGTCCATTGGATTTTTTTACCACCGTTGACAAACAATTTTAAGATGTTTACCTTGTACTGTTCGTCTTCGGTTTTTATTGGCTCCATCGGTGTTGGGTCAAAGTTATATTCACTTTTACCTGTTTCGATGTATTGGTCAATCCATGAGAATATCTCTGGGTTTAGACGCACCTTGAATGGTGCAACATGCTTGGTCTCCACCCATGCGCATGAGTAACCTTCTTTATCTTTTATAAATTTTATGGAGAGTTCGTCTCCACGGAGCATGTCTTTTTTGAGCTCCGCACAAGCTCCTCCATTGTCGTAAGGAGCAACAGTAGCTGGTTGGTTAGCGATAGTTAAATTGAAACCGTAATTTTCATTTGCCTTTACAATGTCTTCTTGGACTTGTTGAATAATTTTTTCTTCCATGATAAATAATTTTTTAGAATTTTAACAATAATTTACTTAACTCTGTTGATTCTTCGCATTCGTCATATTCGAGATTCAGTTCTTCCATGATGTCGATTTCGAAGAGTTCTACGTTTGAGGTTTCTTCTAGGTTTTGTGTTACTCTTGCGTTTTGGCTCGCCAGCTCTTTTTTATGTGTCATCGTATTCTTTTTTAAATTTGTGGTCTCAACCATTCCCGTGAAGACCATCGGGGTCAAACTCCACTGAACAGTCATGCGCGCCTTACTTGTTCGTTTCATTTTGACACTGCAAAAGTAAAACAAATTTTTAAACCTACAACAATAAATTACTGATAATCAAATAGTTATATGTGTACCAAAAAGTAAGAGGTTTCCAGTACACAAAAAAAATGCGTACTAAAAAGTTTGACCTTTCCAGTACGCATTAGCTAAAAATCTAATATAATAATGTATATTAGTTACCAATTTCTATATATTCTACCTGTCATAGGTGGTAGTGGTTCATTTCTGTATCTGCTTAAAAGATTGCTAAGTTTACGATTAGCTACATATTTACCTTCTTTCAATATGTGTCTTTCATAATAATCTTTATCTTGAAGTCCAACAATGTAAGTCAATCTTGATATAAATAATAGTTTATCCGTTGAATCTTCTCTTGTAGTATGTCTGCCCATTAGCTCACGGTCAGCCTTTATATCTTTTAAAAAATATTGGAAAAACTCTGTGAACAAACGTGTCTTATCTGACTTTTCAAGAGTAACTTTTTCTTCAAATTTGATAGGGACACCATCATTTATAGTCCTGTCTAATCCAAGTTCTTTTAATCGTGCATTAAGTTCTTCTCTGTTTTTGCTGTTTTCTATAATTTCATTGTAAGTCTTGATGAAAAATTTGACAGAAGATTTCAGTATGGAAAGAGTGTACTCATCATTAGTTTCGTAATGTTTTCTGCCGTTCCTTTTAGATATGACTTCTGTACTTTCTAAAATTTTTTTAGCCATTTCGTTTGCTTTTTCAACTTCAGATTGCCCATGTCCAGGTGCATCTATGCAACAATCTTCTACCAAATCATTGACAAAAAGCAGCAAGTACCAGAACTTGTCTAAATCAAGGTTGAACGCTTTTATTGTATTAAGCACTTCTTTACTTTTAAGAAACTTGTCTTTGAAAGATGTATCAATCTCTGTTTGTGACGAGTAATATTCTTTTGCAGAATCAAGGGTGGCAGATGGATAGATTTCTAAATATCTTGCATATTTCTCTTCATCAGTAAGTTTGCTCACGATATATCTATTAGCAAAAATTACTGGAGTACGTGATGTACAAAAATCTTCACCATCATAATCTGGAAAGAATTTGTCTGCGATTTTCCAGACATAGTCTAGTAATGGTTCGTCCAGATATTTATCGTATTCAGAACGCTTCGCTTTATAATCTGGCAATTCTTGTATTTTGGGTAATTCTTGAAAATCCATAATGTTATTTTTGTTTCAAAGGTAAAAAGAAAATTTCACTCATATTAGTTATAAGTGAGATAATCTTTAATATTTTTTTTCTGAAACGAATCAATCAGTTTTATGGTGGGTGTTTACATTGTCGTGTCATTGAAAATGTCTTGATATGAATTTGCTATTTTCGTTTTGTCTATATAATGACTATAAATCATTTCAACACTTGTGCAAGCCCACAATGCTATCTGGTCGCTAGGAATGTGTTTCTCTATTAAATGGGTTATAATTGAATGTCTAAACGTGTACATTGTCAATGGGTGTTTGCATTTTAATAATCCATGTAGTCTTAATTTCTTATCTACTTCTTTCAGATATTTGTTTATTTCTTCTTGTGTTTTCTTGGTTTTATTTTCAAAATATTTGAAGTTTTTATTGTAGTCTTTCTCAACTAAATTGCAGGGTAATGGAAGAACATAGTTGCCTTTTATTCTTGTATCAGTGTTTTGGTATTTCTTTAGTATTTCTTTTGCGGGTGATGGAATGGCTATGATAACAGAATATTTCTTAGGATTCTCCTTGTTTCTCATTTTGTAATGAGGTGTTTCCCAAGTCCAGATATTTTTGTTTTCATCTATGTGAATATCACCCCAATTAAGATTAACAATGTCTTTAGGTCTAGCAAGCAGATAATATTGTAGTATGCAAGCATCTATAAACACTTCATGTTTTTTATTAGGCTTGAACATTTCAGTGTACTTTGTAATTGTCTTAAATTCTTCTTGGCTGATTGCTTTTTCTGTACAATCTGAATTGTCTTGTATAACAATTCCATTACTGTTTCGCTTTACGCTTTTAGGATTTTCCCAAATAAATTTTATTTCAGTTAAATTCAAACTTCGTAGTTCTTTATTTGTTCGTGCTTTGTTGTAAACCGCTTTAAACATTTTCTGCATATTGAGCAAATTTGTGCCTTTTAATTCTTTTATTAAATAGTCGCACCATAAAGAGTATATTTCTGAATTTATATTTGTAATAGGTATATCTGCAAAACGAGGATATTTTTTGTTCTGCTTCTGTTTGGTTAGTTTACTTAAAAAAGTTTGGTAAACTTGATAATTGGTACTTTTCTTTGCTTCTTCTGTGTTATTGTCAGTTTTAAGTTTATTGATGTGAATTTTTGTACACTCTGCAAGCGTATAGTAATGTTTTGGTTTTTGCTTGGTTTTAATGTTGGATGTTTGAAAAATTAGTTTTATCTCTTTGCCATCTTTGACATTGTTTGTTTTTGCAATGTGTATGAGTTCTTCCAGTAGATTGTTTAAAACATCGTTGTTGTAATCAACTTGAGATTTTATCTCTTTGGAAACTCTACCACAAATGAAAGATTGTGTGTCTTGATTCCATAAATCAAAGTCTGGATTTTCAAGTTTTGGTGTTAAATAAATTTTCTGGGGAGTTGTCTTGTTTTGGTATTTGGTTTTTATCTCTAAACCAAAGGACCTACTTGTTCTTTTAATTAAAATGCCTTCACCTTTTCGTAGATTGTCTGTAAATCTAAAAACTACTTCGTTTCCATTAGAAGTAATAAAATTAGGGTTAAGATAATTGGACATAAATCAACTATTTTATAGTCGCTAGATTTAATATAGATATGTCCAGTGTGGTAATTAAAACCGTGTAAAATCACAATAAATTTACTACACTTTTTACTACACTTTTGGCGTAAAAACCAAGTGTAGTAGTGTGTTTTTATGAGAAAAATTACGATTGTGAAATTTAATGTAATTTGTTGGTTTTTAGCACTTTACAATTAAAAATATAGGTGGAATTTGTGGGACGTACTGGACTCGAACCAGTGACCTCTGCCGTGTGAAGGCAGCGCTCTAAACCAACTGGGCTAACGTCCCTCTTTAAGTTTTTTAGATGCTGAGTGGCTAAGACTCAGAGAGTATAACTCAGCTTAATAAAAAAGAACGTCAAATTTGACGTTCTTTCGTGGGGCGAACAAGAATCGAACTTGTGACCTCATGCCTGTCAAGCATGCGCTCTAAACCAACTGAGCTACCGTCCCATTTGCGAGTGCAAAGACACAACTTTTTTTTATTCGTCCAAATATTTTTTATGTCATTTTTTATTTTATTTTTGAGTTTTCTAAATGTATTATTATGAATAAAATTAAATCTCTGTTAATCACGATGTTCCTGCTTAACGCATTCTGTTTACTCAATGCTCAGGAAAAGAAAAATTTTGAATTGGCTGACATTTATGAACGCCCAACCTTCTCAATAAAGGGTGTCAGAGGCATGAATCCAATGAAAGATGGCAATACTTATGCTACTCTTGAAAAAGGCGAATTGAATGTATATAACTATAAAACCGGTAAAAAGGTTAAGTCTATATTCAATATGAAAGACCTTATTCTTCCTGGCGATTCAGTTGCTTTGCCATTGTATTCAACTTATACTCTCAGCGATGATGAAACTAAAGTCTTGTTTATGAATAATATGAATCCAATTTACAGACATTCATATACAGCTAGTTTCTATGTTTATGATATTAATAATAAAGTGCTGATTCCATTGTCAGATAATGGTGACCAACGTCTTGCTACATTCTCTCCAGATGCTACAAAAGTGGCTTTTATGCGTGATAATAATTTGTTTATTAAGGATTTAAAAACAAACGAAGAAATTCAGTTCACTCATGATGGTAAATGGAATCATATTATTAATGGTGCTCCAGACTGGGTTTATGAAGAGGAATTTGGTTTTGCACAAGGTTTCTTCTGGTCTCCAGATAGCAAGAAGATTGCATTCTATCGCTTCGATGAATCGAATGTGAAAGAATTTAATATGCAAATGACAGAAGGTTTGTATATGCAAGATTATAAATTCAAATATCCAAAAGCTGGTGAAGATAATTCAATCGTTGAAATCTATGTCTATGATGTGGCATCAGGCAAGACAACTAAAATGAATACAGGTGAGGAAACTGATATCTATTTCCCAAGAATTAAATGGACTCAGAATCCTAATGTCTTGGCAATACAAAGATTGAACCGTCACCAAAATCATCTTGAAATTTTGACAGCAGATGCATCAACCGGAGAAACTACTGTTATTTACGATGAAACTAATCCTTATTATATAGACATTACAGATAACTGGACATTTTTAGTTGACGGAAAAAGATTCTTGATGACAAGCGAAGCTGATGGATTTAACCACATTTACTTGTACAAAATGGATGGAACTCTTGTAAAACAGCTTACATCTGGCAACTGGGAGGTTACTGAGGTTTATGGCTTCGATGGAAAAGAAGTTTATTTCCAAGCTGCTAAAAATAGTTCAATAGAACGTCAAATTTATGCAGTGAACTTGAAAGGTGATATGCGTACATTAATTAATAAGGTAGGTACAAATAATGCTAGATTCAGTTCTAACTTTAAATATTTAATAAATATCAATTCTTCAGCAGAACAACCACACCAATATGTTTTGTTTGATAACAAAGGCAAACAAGTGAGAGTGTTAGAAGATAATAAAGAATTTTTAGAAAGAATGAGCGAATACAATGTCGCTAAAAAAGAATTTGTGACAATCACAGATCCTGCATTTACTTTGCCTGATGGAACTCAGTTGGAAATGGAAACATGGCGTATTTTGCCTCCAGATTTTGATCCAAATAAGAAATATCCAGTTTTGATTTATGTTTATGGCGGTCCTGGACACCAAACTGTTATGAATTCATGGAATCATAGCGACTATGCATGGATGCAAATCTTAGCTCAAAATGGAATAATCTGTGTGTCTATTAACAATAGAGGTGGTGGTGCTAGAGGTGAAGCATTCAAGAAAATGACATATCAACAACTTGGAAAATATGAAACTGAAGATATGATAACATTGGCTAAATATATGGCTGCGCAACCTTACGTAAATCCTGACAAAATTGCTATCTATGGATGGAGTTATGGTGGATTTATGGCTACCTCTGGAATTACTAAAGGTGCTGATTATATAAGTACAGCTGTTGCAGTCGCTCCTGTTACAAACTGGCGTTATTATGATAATATTTATACAGAAAGATTTATGCGTACACCACAAGAAAATCCTTCAGGATATGATGATAACTCACCTATAAATTTTGTTGAAAAATTGAAAGGAAATTATCTCTTATGCCATGGTAGCGGTGATGATAATGTGCATTTCCAAAATGCAATGGAACTTATCAAAGCTTTAGTTTCTGAAGGAAAACAATTTGACTTGATGGTATATCCAAACAAAAATCATAGCATCTATGGACAATACGAACAAGATGGTGTTGATGTGAGAATGCATTTGTTTGAAAAAATAAATAATTTCTTATTTGAAAATCTTTTAGAAAATTAATCGGATGTATTAAAAAAAATATATATCTTTGCACCCGCTTAAGAAAAAACGAAATTTTAGTTTAACAATTTAAAGAAAGAGAGAGTATTAACATGATTATTGTTCCTGTAAAAGAAGGCGAAAGCATTGATCGCGCTCTTAAACGTTACAAGAGAAAGTATGAAAAAACTGGCGTTGTAAAAGAATTACGTAACCGTCAAAAATTCACAAAACCTTCAATCATTAAACGTGAACAACGTATGAAGGCTATCTACGTTCAACAGCTTCGTCAAGCAGAAGAAAACAATTAATTTCTTATTTGCACTTTTTGCAAGAATGATTTCTCAGAAAAACATTGTCTTAATTAGGCAATGTTTTTTTTATTTGAAGATATTGTTTATTTAAAAATTAATTTCTATCTTTGACGCATAAAGAGCATTAGATGATAGATAGGTTTATTAGATACATACAAGCGGAGAAAAGATATTCTGAACACACAATGAAGGCTTATGAACGGGACTTAGAACAATTTTCTTCGTTTCTTGCAGAAAAGTATGAGATTGAAGACCTTCTGTCAGTAAACTCAGAAATGATACGTTCTTATATAATAGATTTAAAAGATAACAATCTAAAAAATAGAAGCATAAATAGGAAAATATCAGTATTACGTTCTTTTTATAATTATTGTTTAAGAGAAAAGCAAATTGCAGTTACACCGCTATTGGGTGTGAAATCCATGAAACAACCAAAGGAATTGGCCAAATTTGTTCCAGAACATGATATAAAAAAAATGACTTTTGAACAAAATGACGATTTTTTGGTAAGAAGAGATGAAATAGTGTTTGAAATATTGTATCAGACAGGAATGCGTCAGTCGGAACTAAGGTCTATTAAAGATATGGACATTGATAGCAATGCAAAAACTATTAAAGTACATGGAAAAAGAAATAAAGATAGAATTATACCAATAGGAGTGGAGTTGTTAATGATGATAGATCGTTATATTATGCTAAGAAATGCTCAGTTCCCGGATAGGAATAATTCATTTCTGATTGTAGATAATCATGGGAATGAGACAACATCTAGATTTATTTATAGTTTAGTGCATAATATATTAAAGGATATAACAACAATAGAACAAAAAAGTCCGCATGTTCTCCGTCATACATTTGCAACGCATTTACTAAATAGAGGTGCAGATATTAGGGCGATACAGAAAATGCTAGGGCATAGTAGTTTGAGATCAACGCAAATTTATACACATAATACAATTGACAAACTTAAGGATGTATATAACAAAGCTCATCCTTATGGAGATAAATAAAAAACATGGTTTAAACCAATATTATTAATAACTATTTAAAACAGGAGGTTAATATGAAAGTTAACATCAATTCAGTCCATTTTAAAGCTGACAGCAAATTAGAAGACTTCATCACACTAAAGTTAGAAAAGGTTTGTGCTAAAAATTCTGATGTAATAGGATCTGAAGTAACATTAAAGTTAGACAATACAGATACACCTGAAAATAAGATTGTAGATATTAGAATTATGTTGAAAGGAAATGATTTATTCGCAAGTAAAGTAAGTAAATCGTTTGAAGAGTCAACAGATGAAGCAATTGATGCTTTAAAAAAGCAATTAGAGAAGTATAAAGGTAAGACTGATAAATAAATTATATGTTTGATGTTCAACGTTTTATGTCAAATGTAAAAAAAAAAGAATTTTTTTTGATAAAAACGTTTGTAGATTCAAGAAATATGATTATTTTTGCAGACCATTTCAGAGGAAATCAATGAAGTGGTCTGCTTCATGCAGAGAGTTCTTTAACAGAATGAAAAAGGCCGGCGTAGCTCAGCGGTAGAGCACGTGATTTGTAATCTCGGGGTCGGGGGTCCAAATCCCTCCGCCGGCTCAGTTTAATCTCTTTAGAGGGGTTAAGCGGGGGAGTCGCATAGTGGCAATTGCAACAGACTGTAAATCTGTCCTCGGATGAGTTCGGTGGTTCGAGTCCACCCTCCCCCACACATTAGCGGAAGTAGCTCATTTGGCAGAGCGAAAGCCTTCCAAGCTTTAGGTAGCGGGTTCGAGCCCCGTCTTCCGCTCAAAAGAAAGCCAGCGTAGCTCAGGGGTAGAGCACTTCCTTGGTAAGGAAGGGGTCACGAGTTCAAATCTCGTCGCCGGCTCTTCGGAGAAAAAAGAAAATTAGTAATTAAATATTAACCTTAAGTAAAAATAAATAGCTATGGCAAAAGAAAAATTTGAAAGGTCAAAACCACACGTCAATATTGGTACAATTGGCCACGTTGACCACGGTAAGACAACTTTAACAGCAGCTATCACATTCCACCTTGCACAAAAAGGTTTATCGGAAGTTAAATCATTCGATTCTATTGATTCTGCTCCAGAAGAAAAAGAAAGAGGTATCACTATTAATACAGCTCACGTAGAATACCAAACAGAAAAACGTCACTATGCACACGTTGACTGTCCTGGTCACGCTGACTACGTTAAGAACATGGTTACTGGTGCTGCTCAAATGGACGGTGCTATCATCGTTGTTGCTGCAACAGACGGTCCTATGCCTCAAACACGTGAACACATCCTCCTCGCTCGTCAGGTTGGTGTTCCAAGATTAGTTGTTTTCTTAAACAAATGTGACTTGGTTGACGATCCAGAATTGTTAGACCTCGTTGAAATGGAAGTTAGAGATTTATTATCACAATACGAATTCGATGGTGATAACACTCCTATCATCCGTGGTTCAGCTCTCGGTGGCTTAAATGATGACCCAGCATGGGCTCCTAAACTCGACGACTTAATGGAAGCATGTGACACATGGATTCCAGAACCAGAAAGATTAGTTGACAAACCATTCTTGATGCCAATCGAAGACGTTTTCTCAATCACTGGTCGTGGTACAGTTGCTACAGGTCGTATCGAAACAGGTGTTATCAAAGTTGGTGATCCAGTTGATATCATCGGTATGGGTGCTGAAAAACTTAAATCAGTTGTTACTGGTGTTGAAATGTTCCGTAAACTTTTGGACGAAGGTGAAGCTGGCGATAATGCAGGTCTCTTACTCCGTGGTATAGACAAAGACGAAATCCGTCGTGGTATGGTTATCGTAAAACCAGGTTCAGTAAAACCTCACAACCACTTCAAAGGTGAAGTTTACGTTCTTTCAAAAGAAGAAGGTGGTCGTCACACTCCATTTAGAAACAAATATCGTCCTCAATTCTACTTCAGAACAACAGACGTTACAGGTGAAATCACATTACCAGAAGGTATGGAAATGGTTATGCCAGGTGACCACGTTACAATCGAAGTAAACTTGATCAACGAAATCGCTATGGACAAAGGTCTTCGTTTCGCTATCCGTGAAGGTGGTAGAACAGTTGGTTCAGGTCAAGTTATCGAAATCATTGAAGATTGATAATTTAGAATACACAGGGTGCTTTAGGGCACCCTACACACAGGCATAGCTCAATTGGTAGAGTAGTGGTCTCCAAAACCATTGGTTGAGGGTTCGAGTCCTTCTGCCTGTGCTAAGTAAAATAAAATAGTTCAAACAAAAAATGAAAAGGTTTATAAACTACATTAAAGAATGTTATACCGAGTTAGTTGAGAAAACTTCTTGGCCAACTTGGAAAGAACTCCAAAGTAGTGCAATCGTCGTGTCCATTGCTTCCCTAATAATCGCCTTGGTGGTTTATCTGATGGATAAGTCTTTTGAAACTTTATTAGAAACATTTTACAGAATATTCTAATTGAGGTGTTTGATCTAATCAACATTCTAATACTTTTAATTTCTAAATAATATGAGTGAACAGAACGAAAAAAAATGGTATGTTATTCGTGCTATTAGTGGCAAAGAGAAGAAGGTTAAAGAATATCTTGATGCTGAAATAGCTAGACGTGCTGATTTACAGTCTCTGATTTCACAAGTACTTATTCCAACAGAGAAAGTATATTCAGTTAGAAACGGTAAAAAAATCAGTAAGGAAAGAAATTACCTTCCTGGTTATGTTTTAGTTGAAGCTGTCTTGAATGGTGAGGTATCACATGTTATTAAGGATACTCCAAATGTGTTAGGTTTCCTTGGCACAAAAGGTGAAGCTGATCCACTTCGTCCATCAGAAGTTTGTCGTATTTTAGGTAAAGTTGATGAACTTACAGAAATGGGTGAAGGTAGTGATTTATCATTCATAGTAGGTGAAACTGTAGTGGTAAACGACGGACCATTCAGTAGTTTTACAGGCATTATTGAAGAAGTTAACGAAGAGAAGAAAAAGCTCAAAGTTATGGTTAAAATCTTCGGCCGTAAGACACCACTTGAATTAAGCTATTTCCAAGTAAAAAGAGAGTAGTAGAATTTTGAATTTTTTGTTTTCATTTAACTTTTATAAAAAATTAAAATGAAAGAAGTAAGCGGATTAATTAAACTGCAAATCAAAGGAGGAGCCGCTAATCCTGCACCACCTATTGGTCCAGCTTTGGGTCAAAAAGGTGTTAACATCATGGAGTTTTGCAAGCAATTCAATGCTCGTACACAAGATCAAGCTGGAAAAGTACTTCCAGTTATTATTACTGTGTACAAGGACAAATCATTTGATTTCATTGTCAAAGCTTCACCAGTTGCTGCATCTGTATTAGAAGCTGCTAAAATAGCAAAAGGCTCAAAAGAACCTAACCGTTCAAAAGTTGGTTCAATGAGTTGGGATACTGTACGTACAATCGCTGAAGGCAAAATGAAGGATTTAAATTGCTTCAGTATCGAATCAGCAATGAGTCTGGTAGCAGCTACAGCACGTAGTATGGGTGTCAAGATAACAGGCGAATCACCTTTAAAGTAAAGACTAAGTCTTAAGCATTTGTAGAACAAAAAAAAGAAATTAACAAAAATGGCAAAAGTATCTAAGAAAAGAAAAGAAGCTTTAGCTAAGTTCGACAAAAGCAAGGTTTACTCCTTGACAGAAGCGGTTGATGTCGTGAAACAAATCACTTACACCAAATTCGATGCATCAGTTGACTTAAACGTACGTTTAGGTGTTGACCCACGTAAAGCTAACCAAATGGTTCGTGGTAGTGTTACACTTCCTCACGGTACAGGTAAAGTCGTTCGCGTTTTGGTATTATGTACACCAGACAAAGAAGAAGAAGCAAAGAATGCCGGTGCAGATTTCGTCGGATTAGAGGATTATATCCAAAAGATTAAAGACGGATGGACCGATGTTGATGTGATTATCACAATGCCTACTGTTATGCCTAAAATTGGTGCTTTAGGACGTATCCTCGGACCAAGAGGTTTAATGCCTAACCCAAAAACTGGTACAGTAACAATGGACATCGCTAAAGCTGTTCAAGAGGTAAAAGCTGGTAAAATCGATTTCAAAGTTGATAAATACGGAATCGTTGATGCTGGTATTGCAAAAGTCAGTTTCACATCAGATAAAATCTACGATAACGCTAAAGAAGTTATCCAAGCTATTATCAAGTTGAAACCAGCAGCAGCTAAAGGTACTTACATTAAGAGCATTTTCATTTCCAGCACAATGAGTCCTGGAGTGCAAGTGGATCCTAAATCAATAGCCCTCTAAACCTTTAATAAGTTATTGACATGAGAAAAGAAGATAAAGAAGTTATTATCAACTCTATTACAGAGCAGTTGAATGCATGTCCAAATTTCTACTTGACAGATATTGCTGAATTAAATGCAGAGAAGACAAGTAGCTTAAGAAGAGAATGCTTCAATAGCAACGTCAAGCTTGTAATGGTAAAGAATGCATTGTTAAAGAAAGCTATGCAAAACACCGGTAGAGAATTCGGTGATCTTTACAGTGTAATGAAGGGCACTACAGCTTTGATGTTGTCAGAAACAGGCAACGCTCCAGCAAAGTTGATAAAGAAATTCCGTAGTAAAAAGGAAGCTCGTCCAATATTAAAAGGCGCTTATATTGAAGAATGCGTTTATGTTGGCGATAATATGCTCGATACATTAGTAAACATCAAGTCAAAGAACGAATTGATCGCAGACGTTGTAGCATTGTTACAATCACCTGCAAAGAATGTACTCGGCGCATTACAATCTGGCGGACATATACTCAGTGGTGTTGTTAAAACATTATCAGAGAGACCAGAATAATAAAAAAGTAATAAAAAGAAAAAAAATAAATTTGTATAACAATTAAAAACTTAAAGAAATGGCAGATTTAAAAGCTTTTGCAGAACAATTAGTAAACCTTACTGTTAAAGAGGTTAATGAACTTGCCGCTATATTGAAAGAAGAATACGGTATCGAACCAGCAGCAGCAGCAGCAGTTGTAGCAGCTCCAGCAGCAGGCGATGCAGCTCCAGCAGCAGAAGAAAAAACATCATTCGATGTTATCCTCAAATCAGCTGGCGCACAAAAATTAGCAGTTGTAAAACTCGTTAAAGAATTAACAAGCCTCGGTTTGAAAGAAGCTAAGGAATTAGTTGACGCTGCTCCTAAAGCTATCAAAGAAGGTGTTAGCAAAGAAGAAGCTAATGCACTCGAAGCAGCTCTTAAAGAAGCTGGTGCAGAAGTTGAAGTTAAATAAGGATTTAATTTCCACAAGACAAAAAGGTATTAACCTCGATTCCAATATTGGAGTTGAGGTTAATACCTATACGTGTCTTAATTAGATTCTTAATATTTTTTAACATCTTTCTTTATAACACTAAAAACATAACACTTTGGCAGATAAATCATTAGATAGAATCAGTTTCGCGTCGATTAAAAGACCTTTCGATTATCCTGATTTTTTGGACATCCAATTGAAGTCATTCCATGATTTCTTCCAATTAGACACAAACCCAGATAACCGTAAGAACGAAGGTCTCTTTAAAGTTTTCCAAGAAAACTTCCCTATCACAGACGCTAGAAACAATTTTGTACTCGAATTTCTCGATTACTATATTGATGCCCCACAATATACAATTGCAGAGTGCATCGAACGTGGTTTAAGTTATTGCGTTAGATTGAAAGCAAAACTTAAACTTTCATGTACAGATATCGAACATGAAGACTTTGAGACAAAAGTTCAAGACGTGTACCTCGGTCTTATCCCATATATGACACCTCAGGGTACATTCGTTATCAACGGTGCTGAACGTGTCGTTGTGTCTCAATTACACCGTTCTCCTGGTGTATTCTTCGGTTCAAGTGTACACGCAAATGGTACGACATTATATTCTGCCCGTATCATTCCTTTCAAAGGCTCTTGGATGGAGTTCTCAACAGATATCAGCAATGTAATGTATGCTTATATCGACCGTAAAAAGAAATTACCTATTACAACATTACTCCGCGCTATAGGTTTCGAATCAGATAAAGATATTCTTGACATCTTCAACCTTTCTGAAGAAATTAAAGTGTCTAAGACAGCTCTTAAAAAAGTTCTTGGACGTAAACTTTCTGCAAGAGTACTTCGTTCATGGTTCGAAGATTTCGTTAATGAAGAAACTGGCGAATGCGTGTCTATTGAACGTCATGAGTCAATTCTTGATCGTGGAACAGTGTTGGAATCAGAACATATAGACATCATCGTTAATTCAGGTGTTAAGACAATCCTCCTTGACCGTGAGGATATTAACATTTCTGATTATTCTATAGTATTCAACACTTTGCAAAAAGACCCTTCTAACTCAGAAAAAGAAGCTGTTGAATATATCTATAGACAATTGCGTAACGCTGAACCACCAGATGAAGAAACAGCTCGTGGTATTATCGAGAAATTGTTCTTCTCTGACAAACGTTACGATTTAGGTGATGTTGGCCGCTATCGCATCAACCGTAAGTTAGGTTTAGACATTCCGGCTGATGTGAAAGTTCTCACTAAGGAGGATGTTATCGCTATTATTAAGTATTTAATTAACTTATCAAATAGCAAAGCTGAGATTGATGATATTGATCACTTGAGTAACCGTCGTATCAGAACAGTCGGTGAACAGTTATATGCTCAGTTTGGTGTTGGTTTGGCTCGTATGGCTCGCACAATTCGTGAAAGAATGAATGTTCGTGACAACGAAAACTTTACTCCAACTGAACTTATCAATGCTAAAACATTATCATCAGTTATCAATTCATTCTTTGGAACAAACCAGTTGTCTCAATTTATGGACCAAACAAACCCATTGTCAGAGGTTACACACAAACGTCGTATCTCAGCTTTAGGTCCTGGTGGTTTGTCTCGTGACCGTGCAGGTTTCGAGGTACGTGACGTTCACTATACACACTATGGTCGTCTTTGTACAATTGAAACTCCTGAAGGTCCAAACATCGGTCTTATTTCTTCACTTTGTGTTTTCGCTAAGATCAATAATTTAGGTTTCATCGAAACACCTTATCGTAAGGTTGTTGATGGTGTTGTCGACTTCCAAAATCCTCCAGTATATCTTACTGCTGAAGAAGAAGAAGAAAAGATTATTGCTCAAGCTGGTACAGCAATGGATGATAATGGTAAATTAACTGACGACTATATCAAAGTGCGTTATGTTGCCGATTATCCTATCGTAACACCACAAGAAATAGATCTTATTGACGTTGCTCCAAACCAAATTTCATCAATTGCTGCATCATTGATTCCATTTATTGAGCACGACGATGCTAACCGTGCTTTGATGGGTTCAAACATGATGCGTCAGGCAGTTCCTTTGATGATGCCAGAAGCTCCAATCGTTGGTACAGGTATCGAACGTTATGTTGCTAGAGACTCACGTACTATCGTAGAAGCAGAAGGTGATGGTGAAGTAGTATTTGTCGATTCAACTAAGATTGTCATCAGATATGAAAGAACTGATAAGGAAAGACTTGTCAGCTTCGATGGCGATGAAAAGACATATAATTTGATTAAATACGCTAGAACAAACCAAAGTACAAGCATCAACCAAAAGCCTATCGTTAAGAAAGGTCAAAAAGTTACAAAAGGTCAAATCCTTACAGAAGGTTATGCTACACAAGGTGGTGACTTAGCACTCGGACGTAACTTGATGGTTGCTTTCATGCCATGGAAAGGATACAACTACGAGGATGCTATCGTTATTTCAGAGCGTATCGTAAGAGAAGACTTATTCACATCTATTCATATAGAAGAGTTCACTCTTGAAGTCCGCGACACTAAACGTGGTTTGGAAGAGTTAACTAACGATATCCCTAACGTAAGCGCAGAAGCAACTAAAGACTTGGATGAAAACGGTCTTATCAGAGTTGGTGCTGAAGTTACAGAAGGCGATATATTAATAGGTAAGATTACCCCTAAAGGTGAAACTGATCCTACACCAGAAGAAAAATTGTTACGCGCTATCTTTGGTGACAAAGCTGGTGACGTTAAGAATGCTTCACTCAAGGCTGGTCCATCAATGAAGGGTGTAGTTATCGGCAAACGTTTGTTCTCACGCGTAATTAAAGATCGTAAATCTAAAGCAAAAGATAGAGATATTATTGCTGACATTGATTTCGAATGCCAACGCGAGATTGACGCCCTCAGAGAAAGACTTATCGAAAAATTGATGAGCCTCTTAGCAGGAAGAACATCTTTGGGCGTTCAAAATAATTTCAAAGAAGTTGTATTACCTAAGAAGATCAAGTTCTCTCATAAAGCATTGTTGAATCTTGATTATATGACTGTTAATCCATACAGATGGACTACAGACGCAGAAATCAATGAGTTGATTGTAAAGACTATCAACAACTACAATATGAGATGTAAGGAAATCCTCGGTGTTTACAGCCGTAAGAAAAACGTTGCTAGTGTTGGTGATGAACTTCCAAACGGCATCGTTCAAATGGCAAAAGTTTACGTCGCTCAAAAACGTAAATTGAACATCGGTGATAAGATGGCTGGTCGTCACGGTAACAAAGGTATTGTTTCTAAAGTTGTTCGTGATGAAGATATGCCATTCTTAGCAGATGGAACACCTGTTGATATTGTATTGAATCCTCTTGGTGTGCCTTCACGTATGAACTTGGGTCAGATCTATGAAACAGTATTGGGCTGGGCAGGTAAGAAACTTGGCGTTAAATTCGCAACTCCAATTTTCGACGGTGCTACATTGGATCAAATCAATGGCTACATGAAAGAAGCTGGTCTCCCAGAAAATGGTAGCGTCCAACTTTATGATGGTGGCACTGGTAATCCATTCGACCAAAAAGCAACAGTAGGTTATATCTATATGCTTAAGTTGCATCATATGGTTGATGATAAGATGCACGCACGTTCAATAGGACCATACTCATTGATTACACAACAACCATTAGGTGGTAAAGCACAATTTGGTGGTCAACGTTTCGGAGAAATGGAAGTTTGGGCTCTCGAAGCATTCGGAGCAAGTAACATCTTACAAGAAATATTGACTGTAAAATCTGACGATGTCAATGGTAGAGCTAAAGCCTACGAAGCAATCGTTAAGGGCGAAAGCATGCCAACACCGGGTATCCCAGAATCATTCAATGTTTTAATCCATGAATTACGTGGACTCGGACTTGAAATTACGTTTGAATAATAATGTTCTATAATATTAACCTAGTATATGGCTTTAAGTAAGAACACAATAAATAGCAATTTTTCCAAGATTACAGTTAGTCTTGCTTCACCAGAGTCTATTGAAAAACGCTCTTTCGGTGAGGTTCTTAAACCTGAAACAATTAACTATCGTACCTACAAACCAGAACGTGATGGTTTGTTCTGCGAAAGAATTTTCGGACCTGTAAAAGACTGGGAATGTCATTGCGGAAAATATAAACGTATTCGTTATAAGAACATCGTCTGCGACCGTTGCGGTGTGGAAATCACTGAAAAGAAAGTTAGACGTGAACGTACAGGTCACATCAAGTTGGTCGTTCCTGTAGCTCATATCTGGTACTTCCGTTCATTACCTAATAAAATAGGTGCATTGCTCGGTATGCAAACTAAAAAGTTGGATAGCATCATTTATTACGAACGTTATGTCGTTATCCAACCAGGTGTTAAAGAACAAGATGGTATTAACTATCTCGACTTCCTCACAGAAGAAGAATACCTCGATATAATGGAATCTCTTCCAATAGAAAACCAATACTTACCGGAAGATGATCCAAACAAATTCATCGCTAAGATGGGTGCTGAAGCTGTTTATGATTTATTGTCTCGTCTTGACTTGGACAAAATGTCATACGAACTTCGTGACAGAGCAAGCAAAGAAAAGGCACAACAACGTAAACAAGACGCATTGAAACGTCTTCAAGTTGTTGAATCATTCCGTGATGCACAAAAACGTATCGAAAACCGTCCAGAATGGATGATTTTGAAAGTCATCCCTGTTACTCCTCCAGAGTTACGTCCTTTAGTACCTCTCGATGGCGGACGTTTCGCTACATCAGACTTGAACGATTTATATCGTCGCGTTATTATCCGTAATAACCGTCTTAAACGTCTTATCGAAATCAAGGCTCCAGACGTAATCATGCGTAATGAGAAACGTATGCTCCAAGAAGCTGTTGACTCATTATTGGATAACTCACGTAAATCAAGCGCAGTTAAAACTGACTCTAATCGTCCTCTTAAATCTTTAAGCGACAGCTTGAAAGGTAAACAAGGTCGTTTCCGTCAAAACTTGCTCGGTAAACGTGTCGACTACTCTGGCCGTTCTGTTATCGTTGTAGGTCCAGAACTCGATATGCACGAATGCGGTCTTCCAAAAGATATGGCAGCAGAACTCTACAAACCATTCATCATCCGTAAGATGATCGAACGCGGTATTGTTAAGACTGTTAAATCTGCTAAGAAAATCGTTGACCGTAAAGATCCTGTTGTTTGGGATATCCTTGAAAATGTTTTGAAAGGTCACCCAATTTTGTTGAACCGTGCTCCTACATTGCACCGTCTCGGTATCCAAGCTTTCCAACCTAAACTCGTTGAAGGTAAGGCTATCCGTCTCCACCCACTCGTATGTACAGCTTTCAACGCTGACTTCGACGGTGACCAAATGGCTGTTCACTTGCCATTGGGTAATGCTGCTGTTCTTGAAGCTCAAATATTGATGTTGGCTTCACACAATATCTTGAACCCAGCTAACGGTGCTCCTATCACAGTTCCTTCTCAAGACATGGTTCTCGGTTTGTACTACATTACAAAACCACGTAAGAGCACTCCAGAACATCCTGTTAAAGGCGAAGGTAAAACATTCTATTCACCAGAAGAAGTTATCATCGCTTATAATGAGAAGAAAGTCGATATGCATGCTATCATTTATGTTAACGTTGACGTTCGTAAAGATGATGGCTCTCTCGTAAACGAAAAGATAGAAACAACAGTAGGTCGTGTTCTCTTCAATGAGGTCGTTCCTAAAGAGTTCGGATTTATCAATAAATTGTTAAATAAAAAAGCTTTACGTGATATCATCAGCATTATGGTGAAACTTCTCGGTACAGCCACAACAACAAAATTCCTGGATGCTATCAAGAATATGGGTTACGAAATGGCTTATAGAGGAGGTCTATCATTCAACCTCGGTAACGTCTTGGTTCCTTCAGTAAAAGAAGAATTGATTCAAGAAGCTAACGAAGAAGTAGCTGCTATCCGTGAAGAATATAATATGGGTTTCATTACATCAAACGAACGCTACAACAAGATTATCGACATCTGGGGTCACGTTGTAACTAAGTTGACAGAAGAAGTTATGACACTTCTTCCAAAAGATGACCAAGGATTTAACCCTGTATATATGATGTTGGACTCAGGTGCTCGTGGTTCTAAAGAACAGATCCGTCAGCTCTGCGGTATGAGAGGTCTTATGGCTAAACCACAAAAGTCATCAGCTTCTGGTGGTGCTGAAATTATCGAAAACCCTATTTTGTCTAACTTCAAAGAAGGTCTGTCAGTTCTTGAGTACTTCATCTCAACTCACGGTGCTCGTAAGGGTCTTGCTGATACCGCGTTGAAGACAGCTGACGCTGGTTACTTGACACGTCGTCTCGTTGACGTAGCTCACGATGTCATCATCAATGAAAAAGATTGCGGTACACTCCGTGGCTTGACAATTAGCGCATTACGTAGAGGTGATGAAATCATCGAATCTCTCTATGACAGAATCTTAGGCCGCGTTGCTCTTCACGATATCTTCCACCCACAAACAGGTGAGTTAATCATCAATGGTGGTCAAGAAATCACAGAAGACATCGCTAAGAGAATCTCTGAATCTCCAATAGAAAGCGTTGAAATTCGTTCCGTATTGACTTGTGAATCAAAACGTGGTGTTTGTGCAAACTGCTACGGACGTAACCTTTCTTCAGGTAAACTCGTTCAAAGAGGTGAAGCTGTCGGTGTTATCGCAGCTCAATCAATCGGTGAACCTGGTACTCAGTTGACATTGCGTACTTTCCACCAAGGTGGTACAGCGTCAACAACATCAGACGATTCTTCAATCAAAGCTAAATATAATGGTATCCTCGAAATCGATGAACTCCGTGTCGTTGATTATAAAGAAGATTCAGTAGATCCATTAACAGGCGAACAAAAAGAATATCAAGTTGTCGTTGGTCGTTCTGCTGAAATGAGAATTATCGATAAGAAAACAGGTGTTGCTCTTACAACTGCTAACATCCGCTATGGTTCAAAACTTTATGTTAAACCTAACACTGAAGTTAACCCAGGCGATCTTATCTGCGAATGGGATCCATATAACGCATTGATTCTCTCAGAATATCAAGGTAAAGTTCAATACGAAAATATCGTTGAAGGTATTACATTCCGTAACGAATCTGACGAACAAACAGGTTATAACGAACGCGTTATCATCGAAGGTCGTAAGTATTCTAAGAACCCATCTATCTCTATCGTTGATAAACATGGTGAGGTTATTAAGTCATACGACTTGCCAGTAGGCGCACACATCATGGTAGAAGATGGTGCTAAGATTAAGGCTGGTGATATGCTCGTTAAGATTCCTCGCGCTACAGGTAAGTTGGGCGATATCACTGGTGGTCTCCCACGCGTTACAGAATTGTTCGAAGCACGTAACTCTTCAGAACCTGCAGTTGTTTCAGAAATCGACGGTGTCGTTTCATTTGAAAAGAAACTCGTCCGTGGTAACCGTAAAGTCGTCATCACATCTAAGACAGGTGAACAAAAGAGTTATCTTATCCCAACTTCAAAACAAATTCTTGCTCAAGAAAACGACTTCATGAAAGCTGGTCAACCTTTGTCAGACGGTGCTATCACACCTGCTAACATCTTGGCTATCGAAGGTCCAATGAAAGTTCAAGAATTTATCGTTAACGAAATCCAAGAAGTTTATCGTTCACAAGGTGTAACAATCAATGGTAAACACTTCGAAGTTATCGTACGTCAAATGATGCGTAAAGTTGAAATCGACGATCCAGGTGATACTCGTTTCCTCGAAGGCGAACTCGTCAGCAAGCTTACATTCCAAGAATGTAATGACGAAATCTTCGGTAAGGTTGTCGTTACAGACTGCGGTGACTCAGAAAATCTTTCAAACGGTCAGATGATTACTGTAAGAAAGCTTCGTGATGAAAACTCTATCTTGAAACGTAAAGATAAGAAACTTGTTGAAGCTCGTGATGCTCAACCAGCAACAGCACACCAAGTGTTGCAAGGTATCACAAGAGCAGCTCTTCAAACAGAAAGCTTCATCTCAGCTGCATCCTTCCAAGAAACAACTAAAGTCTTGACATTGGCTGCAATCAACGCTAAGTCAGATACTCTTGAAGGTATGAAAGAAAACGTTATCGTTGGTCATAAGATACCTGCAGGTACAGGTTTACGCGAATATGATGACTTAATCGTCGGCGCTCGCGAAGATTATGAACCAATAATCAGCGAAAGAGAAACAGTAGTTGAAGAATAATTCAATAAATAAATCTAAAAATAGGTTGGTTTTAAAACCAGCCTATTTTTTTTGAAGAAAATAAACTATCTTTGTCAAAATTAAATTAATAATTATGGAAAACAATAACAATAATAAGAATCAGATTAATATTGAATTAACTGATGAGATAGCTGAAGGTATCTATTCAAATTTGGCAATCATTGCACATTCACCAACAGAGTTTGTAGTTGATTTTATCAAGTTGATGCCAGCTTCTCCAAAAGCAAAAGTCAAGTCAAGAATTATATTGACTCCACAAAATGCAAAGAGACTCTTCAAGGCATTGGCTGAAAATATCAGCAAATATGAATCTACACATGGACCAATAAAGGATGTTAATGAGAAATTACCACCATTTACTATGGGTGGTCCTGCTGCACAAGCATAAAAAAAGCTGACTTATGTCAGCTTTTTTTATGTCATATCTCTTAATTATATAAACTCGATGTTCTTTTGCTTTGTGCTCTTTTCACAGTAGTGGCATTTTAAGCTGATATTGCCTTCATCATCTTTCATTACAGTGAATTTTGTAGGAACACCTTCTTTGTTTGTTACGCAGTTAGGGTTGAAACATTTTACGATGCTGTTGATATGATCAGGGATTTGGATACTGTGTTTGTTGATGACTTCGAAATCCTTAATCTCGATGAGAGATGCTGTTGGAGCTACTAAAGCGATTTTGTTGATATCTTCTGGTTCAAAGAATTTATCGCTGATTTTGATAATTCCTTTCTTGCCATATTTTTTACTGTCTAAATTTGTTCCGAAGTAAACAGAATTTTTTGAATGTTCGAGACCTAAAATCTTAACTACTTCAAAAACTTTGTTTGCAGGAATATGGTCGATAACAGTTCCGTTTTCAATTGCTGATACTATAAGTTCTTTTCTCTTATCCATGACTTTTAAATCTAATTGTTAATAAATTTATTTAAGACCAAGTATTGCTGCTATCAAAGCTTGGCGAACAAATAATCCGTTTTGAGCTTGTTGGAAATAATAAGCTTTAGGATTTGCATCAACATCAGTGTGAATCTCGTTAACGCGAGGTAGTGGGTGAAGGATGCGACAGTTAGGTTTAGAATTTTCAAGCATTTCATTACGTAAAATGTAAGCGTTCTTAACCTTTTCGTATTCCAATGGATCTGGGAAACGCTCGCGTTGAACTCTTGTCATATAGATAATGTCTGATTGAGGAATTACTTCTTCAAGACTTGTATATTCATGATATTCGAGACCTGCATTCTTAATGTATTGAATTACAGTTGAAGGCATCTTTAACTCTACTGGTGATACGAAGTTGAATTTAGCGTTGAAGTTACACATAGCTTGAACGAGGCTGTGAACAGTACGGCCGTATTTCAAGTCACCAACCATAGTGATTTCAAGGTTTTCGAGAGTGCCTTGAGTCTTTCTGATTGAATAAAGGTCTAAAAGACATTGTGTAGGGTGTTGGTTAGAACCATCGCCAGCGTTGATGATAGGCACCTTAGATACTTCAGAAGCATAACGTGCAGAACCGTCAACAGGGTTACGCATAACGATAAGGTCAGCATAGCTAGCAACCATCATGATTGTGTCTTTCAATGATTCGCCTTTTTGAACACTTGTTCCAGCTGTGCTGCTGAAACCAATAACATTACCTCCAAGAAGTTGGATTGCAGTTTCAAAACTAAGTCTTGTTCTGGTAGAAGGTTCAAAGAACAATGATGCGATAACTCTACCATTTAATAAGTTTTGAAGACGATTTTTTTCAAAGTCTTCAGCTATGTCAAGAATGTGACAGATTTCTTCTGGTGTGTAGTCGTAAATAGAAATTAGGCTACGGTCTTTAAGTGAAATAGACATCGTTGATTTTGATTTAGAGTTAAATAATAAAGAAAATTAACATAAAGACACAAAAAAAGACGGTTAACAGCCGTCTGAAATAAATGAAATAAGCTATCTGATTTACCCTTTTGTAAACCTCCTATCTCATTGCTATTTAATAATGTTATATTACGTGTCATCAAAATGCAAAGTTATTATTTTTTTATTTTCTTACAACAAAAAAATGATAATTTTTTTTAAGAAAAAAAAGCTTGACAAAGCATGATTTCAGTATTATCTTTGTAAGGAAAATCGTAGAATGAAAAATTGTAGAAAGGAGGTGTTGTTTATGTACGTTTTATGATTTTTACGAAAAAGCCAAAATAAAATTATTAACCAAAATTAACCAAAAATTTTTTCTTATGAAACCAAAATTCAAGTATTTGGTAATACTTTCTATAGTATTATCCTTTTCCCCAAGATTTTTAAAAGCTCAGATTAATGGTTGTGATTTATGTGGACCTGCAACTGGTACATATAAAAATATTGCATTAGGTAATTATTCGGCGACAATTGGTGCTGGATGTGAAAGCCGAGGACAATATTCATTTGCTGTAGGTTATGTTGCAAAATCATACATGACAAATACTATTGCTATGGGTAAGTATGTCAGGGCTCAAGCTGCTAACTCCATAGTTATAGGTTCAGGAGTGGCTAATGCTGACTCTAGAATGCTCACGAATAATGTTCCAAGCAGTTTGATGGTAGGGTTTAATAGTTGTTTGCCCACATTGTTTGTATCTAATTCAGTTAGTTACAACACAACAGGAAAAGTTGGTATTGGCAATGTGTCATCTCCTGAAGCTAAACTTCATATCAAAGCAGATAGCAATGAAGATGCAGGACTTTTTATAGAAGCAACGAATGTGTCTAAAAAGGCATATCTTAAATTGTTTGATGAAAATCATTTGATTAGTGTCAATCCAAATGAGGGATTGTCAATATCTTCTAAGGAATCGAAAATCAATCTTGATGCAAATCAAGTGTTGATGAATGCAAAAGTGGCTATTGATATACCAGAGGGTATTTCTGACAATGATTATGCATTATCAGTGTCTGGTGGAATTATAACTACAAAAGTTATGGTTAAAGAAGTGTCGGAATGGTATGATTATGTCTTTGATGAAAACTATAAACTTCTCCCGATTGAAAAAGTGAAGTGTTTCATTGATGAAAATGGACATCTGCCAGACATTCCATCAGAATGCAATGTTTTGAATAATGGTTATGATATGGTTGAAATGGATGGTATCCTTCTTAAGAAGATAGAAGAACTTACATTGTATACCATAGAATTAAATGCCATTGTCAAACGTCAACAAGAAATAATAGAGTCCTTGCAGTCTAAATAATATCATAAAAGGAGGTTGATATGAAACGGAAATATATGATGCTATTTCTAATGGGATTGCTATGTCTTGTTGGTAACATTGATTTGTTCTCTCAGCATTGTATTAAAATGTCCTATGATAAAAATGGAAATAGAATTATCTTCAAAGTAGAGGATTGTACAAAATATGTCAGAGGAGAGGCTGATGCTGTTGGAGAGATAGAACAATGTAAAAATGATAATGCAGAAATGATTGTTTATCCAAATCCTACTAATGGTGTATTTACAATAGAAATGCAAAATGATAAAGATGCATTGAATGAAATGTCGTTATATGATTATAGAGGAATTTTAGTAAATAGCTTTAGTTTTATAGGAAATACAAAAGTTGATATCAGGGAGAAACCGGCAGGTGCATATCTGTTGAGAGTTGTCGGTGATGAATATGTGAGAAGTATGATTGTAATAAAACATTAATGTAAGAGCTATGAAGAGAATTGTTATTTATATGTTGTTTGTGTTATGGCTTGTAAATTTAGATGCACAAGAAATATATCAGCAGACGGCCATAGAATTAGATGGTAAGTTAGAAGAAAGTAAATCATATCTATGTCAAGCAACTGCATCTATAGAACTGCATCCTGGATTTACTTATAATCCTAGTTTGAATAATGAAATGTCTTTGTCTATAGATAGATATTCGGTATTCCCACCAGTAACAGGAGTTTATGGAGGAAATGAGATTGATGATAATTGTGTGGTAGGTTCAATACCAGGAACTATAGATTTTGGTGTGACAGGGGCTGCCAATTATTCTATCGATGTTCATTTGCCGCAAGCTTTAGGTGGAATGATTCCTAAATTGTCAATTGTCTATAATAGTCAAGGAACAGATGGTCTTCTTGGCTGGTCTTGGGATTTGTTAGGTTTGTCATCAATAGAACGTGTGGGGCAGACGGAATATCATGACGGGAAGGTGACAGGTGTTGGTTATGCGAATGATAGGTATATTTTTGATGGTCAACGTTTGATGTCTGTTGGTAATGGAGAATATAAAACAGAAGTTGATAATTTTGACAAGATAGTTTCTTATAATGAATCTGTAAAAGGCCCTGATTATTTTATTGTGTGGAAATCTGATGGTACTGTATGGGAATATGGAGTGACAGAAGATTCCAAAGTGGAACCTCAGAGAAATAACACTGTAGTTCTAAAATGGTTGCTGAATAAAATTACAGATAGAAATGGAAATTCTATTGTTTATAATTATTACGAAAACAATGCAACGGGCGAGTCTTACATTAAAAGTATAGAATATACATCAAATGAGAAAGCTAAAGTTCTGCCTGCATATAGTGTGGAATTCAAATATGATGAAAAAGTAGATGCTAGATTAAGTTATGTTCAAGGGTCACAGGTGTTAAATGCGAAAATACTAAGTAAAATAGAAGTGCATAATAACTATTCTGGTAAGAAAATAATTGAATACTCTCTTGGATATTATGAACCTGGTTATTATGATAATAATTATTATCTCCACTATCGATTGAATTCTATAGAACTTGTTATTGATGGTGTAAAAGTGAACCCAACAAAGATTATATGGAATTCAAAAGATAAAATGTCTGCGTACAAATCAGTTGGCTTTAAACAATATGAATTGGATAAGAATATATTTAATAAAGCTTCTTTTGTGGGAGATTTTAATGGTGATGGTTTTTCTGATGTTTTGTTAGTGCCATATAAGATTAAAAATACTTATGCAGAAAATATACAAGGTGAAGTGTATTTGAATAATGGTGATGGGTCGTTTGCAGAAACACCTTTGACAAAAGTTACATTTGGTAAAAACCTTGAGTGGATATATGTTTGTGATATGGATGGGGATGGCGTTGATGATATAATACCATATGAGATTTATTATGATGATATGGGTAATTTTGATGTGGTGAGGTTTGGCGTGTTTATTATGACATCAGGCAAATTTATAAATATATGGAATCATATTAATGTGAATGCCATATCATTATTTCCAGGATATTTTCTTGATAAGGATAAATGTTCTCTTTTGCTGATAGATGCGTATGATGGAGATAAAAATAAGAATCTTGCAAAGTGTGTTTATTTTAAAGATGGGAAAATATATAGTGATGATATTGAAGATAGTAATGTCATTAATGGAAAAGAAAATAACTATATAGTTATGGATATGTCAGGAGATGGTGTTAGTGAACTGCTTGCATTAGAGAAAGATGGATATAAAACTTATAGATTAAAGAATGCTTCGAATTTAAAGTTGGAGTATTATTGTAGCGGATATGGATTGACAAGCAAGATACATACGTTCCCCAATGACTATAATGGCGATGGGAAAATGGATGTCTTATACTATGATCCGGCAAGTCTATGGAATATTGCTTTTTCTAAAGGAAATTCATTTACCTCTCCAATGCCATGCTTGAAAAATAACTTGTTACAGAATGTCAGACTAAATGATAAAGATAAATATCGTTATTCATTAAAAGAAATGCAAAAGCCAATGGTGACGATTAGAACAGCTGACTTTGATGGAGATGGAACTGCAGATGTTGGGGTTTTTAATAATCATGCTGGTAATTATTACTTGCAAATAGGCTATTCTTTGTACGAAGATTCGCGGTCGACATGCATGTTTAGGTATAATAGAAGGTATTATATGCCGATAAATTATTCTCATCAAACAATTCAGCTTGGACGTTTTTTGCCTCAAGAGAATGTTTCAATATTATCAGGGCTGCCTCAAAATCCATTAAGTTCAAATAAAGCATATGTGGTGTCGTTGTGCCCTAACTCGGCATATTATAGTGTTGAAAAAATAATTGATGGTCTCGGTAATGTGATGGAATTTTCTTATGATTATCTTATGTGTAATGCCAAAGGTGAAAATGATTTTTATACATGTGAAAGTAATGTGAATAATTATAATGTCGCTAAAAGGTCTGTTCCGATAATGGCATTAAAAGAGCAAAAAACATATAGTGTAAATGGTAAGTCTATAGTTAAGAAATATAATTATCATAATGCTTTAGTTCATAAAAAAGGTCATGGGTTCATGGGGTTCGAAAAGGTGACAATTAGGACATATGTAGATAATAATATTGTTGATAAACACATGCTGGAATATAGTCTGGAACCTTTGGATTGTAATTGTATACCATTGATGACATCGGAAAAAATGTATAAGGGTGAGAGCCAGATTTTGAAAGAGCGTTATTGGGAGTATAAAAGGTATTCTTGTAATAGGAATCCTAAAGTTATATCACCTATGTTGTTGTTGGATATGGAGATTTCTTTCGATGTTGATAAAAAAGATGTGCTTCTTAAAAATGTTGTTACTACTAATATTTATGAGTCCGATGTGCCTGTGGAAGGGAAGTATGACAATATAGTTCAATTGAAAATGACAAGAAAAGGATATGATGGCACATGGTCTTCTGTTCCTGAAAATTGTCAATACTATGAAGAGACTAAAGTGGAGTATGATGATGATATAGCTCAATGGATTATAAATAGACCCAAGAAGATTACTAAATATGTAAGTGGAAAAGATAATGATGTTATAGGTGATGTTCGTTTAATGGAATATGCTCCAGAAAATCCCTTGAGAGTCGTAAAGGAAACGATGGTTCCAAACGTATCAGCTGATGCAAGTGACTCATTGACAATCGTGAAGCAATATAAATATGATATTGTCGGAAATGTGGTCGAACAAATGATATCATCACCATCATTGAAAAAAGATAAGATTTTAAGGTCAGAATATGGTGCCAATTATGGATATAGGTATAAAACAAAGACCATTGATGAAATAGGAAGAGAGGTGGTTTGTAAATATGATGATAACTTTGGTATGTTGGAGTCGACAATCGATTACAATAATAAGATTAGCCGTATTGAGTGCAAGCCTTTTGGAATAGAAAGTGTTGTGACATTACCAGACGGGATGAAAACTATAAATGTTTTACGTTGGTCTGAAGATAACCAATACGCCCCAGAAAACTCTACTTATTATTCATGGGAGAAAAGCGTTGGCAAGGCGGAAAATATTGTCTTTTATCATAAAACAGGAGTTGAGCTTAGGAATGTTACATTTGATTTAAATGGAAAAGCTGTTTTTGTTGATAAAGAATATGATGATATGGGGAATCTTATACGCGAATCATATCCATACTATGAAAATGAGAATAAGATGTTTGTTTCACATGTTTTTGATGCATACAATAGAATTGTAGAAACAGAACTGCCGAATGGGAATAAAATCGATTATATGTATGATGGTAATAATGTTCAAACAGAATATACAACATATGATGCGAAGAAAAAACATAAGAAAGAGTCTTATAATTTCATGGGTTGGCTGACAAGTGTTGTTGATAATGGTGGTGAGAGGATTAAATATGAGTATTATAGTAACGGAAAGATTAAATCAGCTCAGATAGGAGAAAATGGTAATTCTCGAATATTGCTGGCTTATGATGGTCGTGGAAATAAGACTTTGGTTCATGATCCTAATTATGGACAGATGTCTTATAAATATGATGCGCTTGGTAATATCATAAGAATATCTAACGCACAATATGTGGTAGATATGGAATATGACGTATTGGGTAGGATGATGCAGAGAACGGAAAATAATCTACAACACAAAACAATGAGGGTAGTAAGATGGGAATATAGTTGTGATAAGGGTTATGATGGCTTGTTAAGTAGAGTCTCGTCATCTGGAGGTCATCATATTGAATATGGTTATGACGACAAATTTAGATTAGCTCATACTATGGAGTCAATAAATGGGAAGAGTTTTAAAACGACATATTCGTATGATGCAGCTAATAGAGTGGAGACAATTACATATCCTTCAGGATTTTGTGTGTTGAAAAGATATTCTAATGCAGGATATGAAAAAATGGTATGCGATGCTAAAACTGATTTAGTGCTGTGGAGGACGGAAGATGTGGATTCTAAAGGCCATATAACAGAATTTCAATTAGGTAATGGCGTTAAGACCAAGTGCTCGTATAATGCATATCATGGTGCTGTTGAAAATATAGAGACAAAGATGTCTGATGTTGTGTACCAGAATATGTCGTATAATTATGATGGCGTTGGGAATCTAATATACAGATGTGATGCATACAATAATTATGAGGAATTCGAATATGATTCATATGATAGATTAGATGAAATAATATTGAATGGAGAGGTGAATGGAAGGGTGAGTTATCGTGAAAATAATATTCGAGACAAGGAGGTAAATGGTGTAAAAGTATTATATAATACAGTTTATTCAAAAAATAAGTTGAACGCTATCGTAAGTGCAAAGTCTGATGATGAAAGAATATATGAAAGATTTAATCAGAAGATAGAATATTCAACTTTTGATAATGTTATTGCAGTTAATTGTGAAAATAAGACTTTGTCAATAGGTTATGGTGTTGATAATGAAAGAATATTTATGCAATACAATATTGGAGATAAAATGATGAGGAAAAGATATGCTGGCGATTGCGAATATATAGAAGAAGATGGGAAAACTAAAGTTCTGACATATATAGAAGGTCCGATGGGTGTCTTTGCTGTACATGTCGATGATGGCGAGGAGCAAATTCATTATATTCATAAAGATAATCTAGGGTCGTGGAATGTTATAACAAATGAATCTGGCGAGGTGTTGCAAGAAATGAGTTTTGATGCATGGGGTAATTTGCGTAATCCTCAAAATTGGAGAGAAGGTGTTGAAGATGTGTCGATATTGCATGATAGAGGTTTTACTGGACATGAACATCTATGGGAATTTGGTCTTATAAATATGAATGGAAGAATGTATGATCCTCTGTTGTCTATGATGTTAAGTCCAGATAATAATATTCAGGTTCCGCAATCGTCGCAAAGTTTTAATAGGTATAGTTATTGTCTTAATAATCCTCTTAGATATCATGACCCTACTGGAGAGTTTGTTGAAAGTATAGCTTTTGGTGTAGCAGGTGGAGCTGCTAATCTGGTATTTAATGCTAGAAACATTGATTCTTTTGGAGAAGCAGCTTTATTGTTTGGTGTAGGTTTCGTAAAAGGATTCTTGACGGAGTATACTATGGGGCAGTCGTGGTTTTTGCAAGTTGGTGTTGGTGCTGTTACAGAAGGCTTGGTGGCAGGTGCTAATTGTATGGTTAATATCGGAGATGGTAACTTTGAATTCAGCGGCGACGACTGGAATAGCGTAAAGTCGGCTTCGCAGTATGGATTGGGTAGTGGGCTCGTGAAAAGTTTTATGTATACGTATATAAATGAACCGACAGAAACTCAATATGGGGAAAGCTTTTTTGAGTCTAGCAGTCATAGAGAATTAGCTCACGGATTAACATCAATTGCAGCTCACGGAATGGGGTGCTGGTTTAGCGGACAGCCGTTTTTGACATCAATGAAATTTAAAGACGTAGGCTTTGATCTTAAAATGCTGGGTATTATTGCCAAGAGACTGCTGTCTTCATATATATATAGGACTGGGATTGGAGAAAAAGCTTTGGATGAAAGAGCTAAGGAACTTAAGAATTCAATACTTAATGATCTATTGACAGAGATACCGGATACTCCGGATTTTGAATATATTTGTGAGCTAAAAGGTGTTTTTGTGGATGATTTTAGGCTGTATGTTGTCGGAAATATATTCCAGATGATACCAGGAGAATGGCTGGACTGTTATCCTAAGCCATATCTGGAAGAAGTGATAACATTCCCATTCAGTTACAGCTTGTTCAAGACATTATTTTTTAATAAAGAATAATGGTTTAATAAAGAGTTTTTTTTGTTATCTTTGTGCCTTAAATTAAATAAAGACTAATATGTTAGAAGAAATCTTGAGACAGCTATTTGTCAATGCATTTACAAAGTTATACGGACAGGAACCACCTGTACAACAGATTAATTTTCAAAAGACACGTCCTGAGTTTGAAGGAGATTTGACTGTGGTAGTTTTCCCATTTGTCAAGATGGCGAAAAAGTCACCAGAAGTGATGGCAGATGAAATAGGTAGAGAGATTGTAGCAGAAAGTGAAATCGTTTCAAAGTACAATGTGGTAAAAGGTTTCCTTAATCTGTTGATTTCAGATAATTACTGGCTTTCATTCTTCGCTAAAAACCACAATGATGAGTTCTTTGGAAGAAAGCAAATTACAGGTAGCCCTATTGTTGTAGAATATTCATCACCTAATACTAACAAGCCTCTACACTTAGGTCATATCCGTAATAATCTTTTGGGATGGAGTGTGTCTGAAATATTGAGAGCTAATGGTGAGAACGTAGTTCGCGTTAATCTTGTAAATGACAGAGGTATTCATATCTGTAAGAGTATGATTGCATGGCAGAAGTGGGGCGAAGGTTGCACTCCTGAATCAACAGGTAAGAAGGGCGACCATCTCATCGGTGACTTCTATGTCTTGTTTGATAAGCATTATAAAGAAGAAGTAAAACAGTTGTTGCCTGCAAATTACGACGAACTTAATGATGAAGAAAAAGAAAAAGCAAAAGCAGCTGCTGAAGAAAATTCTGTATTGATGCAAGAGACACGCGAGATGCTTAGAAAATGGGAGGCTGGTGATGAGGAGATTCGTCAGTTATGGGAAACCATGAACCAATGGGTTTACGACGGATTCGATGTTACATACGATCGTCTCGGCGTGGCTTTCGAAAAGATTTACTATGAATCACAGACATATCTCTTAGGTAAGAAGACTGTTAATGAAGGATTGGAAAAGAATGTTCTTTACAGACGTGAAGATGGTTCAGTATGGTGCGATTTGAGAAATGAAGGTCTTGATGAAAAATTGTTGCTTCGTAGAGATGGAACATCAGTATATATGACACAGGACCTTGGTACAGCTCAGTTGCGTTATGAAGAATATCAGCCTAAGAAATTGATATACGTTGTAGGTAATGAGCAGAATTACCACTTCGATGTGTTGAAACGAGTACTTGTTAGATTAGGTTACGATTGGGGTAATGATATTGAACACCTTTCATACGGTATGGTTGAGTTGCCAAATGGCAAGATGAAATCTCGTGAAGGTACTGTTGTTGACGCTGATGACCTTATGGACGAAATGGTAAAGACAGCAAAGAGCGTTTCTGAGGAACTTGGCAAAGCACATGGACTTACAGAGGAAGAATCAAATCGTTTGTATGATATGATCGGTATCGGTGCCTTGAAGTATTTTATCTTGAAAGTTGACCCTAAGAAGACTATGTTGTTTGACCCACAAGAGTCTATCGACTTCAATGGTAATACAGCTTCGTTTATCCAATATACACACGCACGTATATGCTCAGTGATACGTAAAGCTCAAGATAATGGTATTACTTTCGGTGATGAGATACCTGTTACAGATATGCATGCTAAGGAAAAGATGTTGTTGGTTAACATTTATAACTGGCCAGCATTGTTAGAACAGGCTGCTATCAACAGAAGTCCAGCTATGATTGCAAATTATATATATGACTTGGCAAAAGACTTCAATCAATTCTACCAAGAATGTAGTATCATGAAAGAAGATGACGCAAAACGCAGAGAGTTCAGACTTCAATTGGCTGACATGACAGCTAAGTTGTTGCGCAATGCTTCTGGATTGCTTGGAATTTCAATGCCTGAAAAAATGTAAATCATAAAAAGATGAATGTCTTTTATCTACCAGACGCACAATTGGGAACTATCTCCTTTCCTGAAGAGGAGTCGAAACATATTGTTAAAGTGCTTCGTATGAAGGAAGGAGATTGTTTCTGTGTGACTGACGGAAACGGAAGCCTCTATGATGCTGAGCTGATAGATGCTCATCCAAAGAGAGCTATGGCTGACTTGTCTAACCAGAGACAAGGTTACGACATTAGAGATTTTAAAGTGTCAATTGCAATAGCTCCAACAAAACTTAATGAAAGAACAGAATGGTTTTTGGAGAAAGCTACTGAGATAGGTATCGATGAGGTGAAGTTGTTTTCATCATATCATTCGGAACGCAGAGTTGCAAATGTAGAGCGTTTTAAAAAAATCGTTGTCGCAGCGATGAAGCAGTCCGTTAAGTCAAAGATGCCGTTTGTTGAAGAAATGGTGTCTTTTGATAAATTGGTGAAACAGAAATACGAAGGTCAGAAGTTCATCGCATGGATAGACGATGATGTCAAGGAACAGCTTTGTGACCTGTATAAAAAAGGAGAGAATGCCTTGGTGCTGATAGGACCAGAGGGTGACTTCAGCAAGGAAGAAGTGTCGCTGGCAAAAGAAAACGGTTTCGTGCCAGTGAGTCTGGGAGAGGCTCGCCTTAGAACTGAAACAGCAGCTGTGGTGGCATGTCACACAATACAGCTGATTAACCAAATGAAATAATTTATAAACCTTAACCAATCTGAATTTATGAAAAGAATATTCTTGATGGTATTTATGTTTTTCGCAATAAATGCCTTTGCTCAAAAAACACAAGTCGCAGTACTTAAATACAAAGGTGGTGGAGACTGGTATTCTAATCCTACTTCTTTGCCAAATCTTGTCAAGTACTGTAATCAAAACTTAAACACAGATATTGATGCTAATGTCGCTGTCGTAGATGCTGGAAGCCTGGATATTTTCAATTATCCTTTCGTGCATATGACAGGACATGGCAATGTGTTTTTTGATGATAGTGATGTGAAAAATCTCAGAAGTTATTTGTTGGCAGGCGGCTTCATTCATATTGATGATAACTATGGAATGAAGGATTATGTGATGAGCCAAATGCAAAAGGCGTTCCCTGAATTACAATGGGTGGAATTGCCTTATTCACATGAAATCTTTAAGAAACCTTATCATTTTCCAGAAGGCTTGCCTAAGATTCACGAGCATGACAATAAGCCGCCACAGGCGTTCGCTATGATATACGAGGGTAGAATGATATGCCTTCTTACTTATGAATGTGACCTTGGCGATGGCTGGGAAGATCAAAGGGTTCACTACGATTCCGACGAGGCTAGGTTGAAAGCTCTTAAAATGGGAGCTAATATCATAAGATATGCATTTTCATATTGATAAATACAGTCTCTATGGAAAGTCTTGCGGATATTAAAAGGTGCTGCGCCTTTTGTGGTAAAGAACTGACTGGACGATCTGATAAGAAGTTTTGCGATGACATGTGCCGTAATAATCACGCGTATCAACATGCTAGGGTTGAGAATGAGGTGATAAATAAGATAAATAAATCGCTGCTCTATAACAGGAATATTCTTAGGTCGATAACCAGAAGGGGAAGGAAGATAGTGAAGAAACAGATTCTTGTAGATAAGGATTTTGACTTTAACGTGATTACAGGATTGTATAAAACACATAGACATCAGGAATATATGTTGCTTTATGATTATGCATATAGGTGTATCAATGATGAAGATGTCGTGGTGTTGAAATGTTATAAATGATAATTTGATGAGCTATGAATGGTAAAAGAAAGTGTTTGTCTGTTAAATCATCCGCATTGGCATTGACCGCAATATCATTGACTTCTTGCGGAATGATAGATGGTGATAAACGAAAATCCACTAATGAAGATAGACCTAATGTTATCTTTATATTGGCAGACGACTTAGGTTATGCAGACTTGTCATGTCTTGGTCAGACTAAATTTTTGACACCTAATATAGATAAACTGGCATCGCAAGGAATGATGTTTACCCAGCATTATTCAGGTTCTTCTGTCAGTGCGCCATCAAGAAGTTGTCTTATAACAGGACAGCATACAGGACATACTGTTATAAGAGGCAATAAGGAATTGCCTGTGGAAGGACAACATCCTATGCCTTCTAATACTTACACGGTTTTTCAGATGCTGAAAGACAATGGCTATAAGACATCGGTATTTGGCAAATGGGGACTTGGCGCTCCAGAAACAGAAGGCGCTCCTCAAAACCAGAGTGTCGATGAGTTCTTCGGCTATAACTGTCAACGTCAGGCTCATAATTATTACCCGTATCATTTATGGCATAACGCAGAAAAAGTTATGCTGCATGGCAATCATGGGAAAAATGAAAATGATTATGCTCCTGATTTAATTCATCAAGAGGCTCTCGATTTTATTAGAGAAAATAGAGATACAACATTCTTTATGTGGTATACTTCGGTGTTGCCTCATGCTGAACTTAAAGTCCCTGAGTTAGAGTTGATGAAGTTTGTTGGAAATCCGGAAATGGAAACGGAAAAGTCGTATAATGGCTGCGATGAGGGGATGTATTATAAAAATGGTGGCTACGGGTCTCAGCAATATACTCATGCAGCGTTCGTGGCAATGGTATCTACTCTCGACAGACAGGTCGGTGAAATATGCAATACATTAGATAGCTTGGGCATCGCTGATAATACCATAATAATATTTACCTCTGATAACGGACCTCATCAAGAGGGTGGTGCTGACCCTGATTTCTTCAATAGCAATGGAGAATTGAGAGGTTATAAACGTGACCTTTATGAGGGTGGAATAAGAGTCCCGTTTATAGTGAAGTGGAATGATGTGGTGGAAAAGAATACCAAGTCAAATCATATTTCTGCATTCTGGGATTTCTTGCCTACAATGGCGGATATACTCGATGTTGACTTGCCAGAAAATGTTGATGGATTATCGTTCCTTCCAGAGCTGACAGGTAGCGAAGAACAAAAAGAGCATGATTATTTGTACTGGGAGTTTCATGAGAATAATGGAAGACAGGCAATAAGACAAGGTGATTGGAAAGCCGTGAAATACGATGTCTATAATGATGGAAAGATAGAACTGTATAACCTTAAAGAAGATGTCTCTGAAGAAAATGATGTTGCAGACGAATATCCAGATAAAGTGGCAGAGATGGATTCTTTGATGAAAGTGTCGAGAGTTGATTCGGAACTATTCCAATTCAAATAGAATTTCATTCTTCATTGATTTAAAATGCTAAAAAATACGCTTACATTATCAGATGCACTTAGGATTTCCAGTCCGCTGAGGTTTAATATGATGTTTAAACCCGTTGGCTCGATGTGTAACCTCGGATGTTCTTATTGCTATTATCTTGATAAAGCGAGTTTGTTTGATGAGCATTCTCCTCTGCCGTTTGATTTGCTAGAAAAAGTAATAAAGGAATATATCGAACTTAACGATTCTGAACAGATAGTCTTTGACTGGCATGGAGGTGAACCTTTGCTTCTTGGTCTTGATTATTTCAAGAAAATAGTCAACCTTCAAAATAAATATAGAAGAGACAAACATATTTACAATACGATTCAGACTAATGCGACTTTGCTTGATGATGACTTCGCTCTATTCTTTAAAGAGAATAATTTCCTTGTCGGAGTCTCTGTCGATGGTCCTCAAGATATTCATGATAAATATAGAAAGTATAAAGGTGGTCAGCCTACATTTCTGAAGGTTATGCGTGGAGTTGAGCTGCTTCACCGATATGCTGTTGACTTCAATACCTTGACAACGATAAGCAAGGCAGGTGAGGGTAGAGGCTTGGATGTTTATCTGTTTCTGAAAAATATTGGCAGTCGTTATATGCAGTTTATGCCTGTGCTTGAATATGTCAATACGACAAATAAGAATATCGCTTCTCCTGATGATGACAATTCGTCTTTGGCTGAGTGGTCTGTGAATCCGATGGAATATGGGAGGTTTATGTGCGACATCTTTGATTATTGGGTAAAGAATGATGTGGGGTCGTATTTCGTAAATCTCTTCGATTCTACTTTGGCAAACTATTGCGGAATGAATCCTGGGACATGTGTCTATTCAGAGACTTGCGGAGCTAATGCGGTGATGGAACATAATGGCGATATCTATCCTTGCGATCATTTTGTGTATCCGAAGTATAAGCTTGGAAATGTAAAAGACTTATCCTTGCACGAAATTATGGCATCAGAAAAAAGTCGTCGGTTTGGTATTGATAAAAGAAATATGCTTCCAATTCAATGTATAAGATGCAGGTATTATTTCGCATGTCATGGAGAATGTCCTAAACATAGGTTCACAAAGACAGAACAAAATGAAGTAAGGACGAATTCTTTATGTGAAGGCTTGTATCATTTTTTCTCGCATGTCAATCCGTATATGCATAAGATGAAAGCTCTGATATTTGAAGGAAAAGAAGCAAAACTTATAATGGATTATAATTTTTAATGATTTTAGATGTATCTTTGTAATTGTTTTAAATAATAGAATTTTTATGATGAAAGTAGCTGTTCCAACAAGAGATGAACGTGTTGATGATCATTTCGGACATTGTGATCATTACACTATTTTTACAATTGAAGATAATAAAGTTATTAACAGAGAGACTATGGCTTCACCACAAGGATGTGGCTGCAAGTCTGGTGTCGCTGCTGACTTGCAAGAGCTTGGCGTTGTGATGATGCTGGCAGGTAATATGGGCGAAGGCGCGAAAAACAAACTCAATGCTCACAATATCGATGTGATTCGCGGTTGCTCTGGTAATGTTGATGAACTCGTAGAATTATATCTTCAAGGTAAGGTTACAGACTCTGGTTTTGGATGTTCAGAACATGAATGTGGCGATAAAGATGATAAGATCGACGTTCATAATCTTAAACTTAACATATAATCTTAAACGATAATTATGGCTTTAATTAAGGAACTGAATGGCTTCGTGCCTAAAATCGGGGAAAATTGTTTTGTGGCAGAAACGGCAGCTATCGTCGGAGATGTGACAATAGGTGATGATTGTAGTATTTGGTATGGCGCAGTCTTGAGAGGCGATGTCAATACAATAAAGATTGGTGATAGAGTTAATGTTCAGGATGGCGCTGTTTTACATACTTTATATCAAAAGTCTATATGTGATATTGGAAACGATGTCTCTATCGGTCATAACGCTATCATTCATGGTGCCAAGGTCGGTAATAATGTTTTGGTCGGAATGGGTGCTATTTTGATGGATAATGTAGTTGTCCCTGATAATACTGTCATTGCAGCAGGAAGTGTGGTGTTGAGCAATAGTGTCTTGGAACCAGGCGTATATGCTGGAGTTCCTGCTAAGAAAGTGAAAGACGCTTCGGAACAAGTGGGGCAGATGGCTCATACCAATGCGCAAGGCTACCTGATGTATAAACAATGGTTCTTGGATGAGAATAATTATAAATAAGTTGCTAAGAGTCTAAGTTTCTGAGTTGCTAAGATAATTGTTCTTTATCTCAGCAACTCAGTAACTCAGCAACTCAGTAACTCAGCAACTCAACAACTCAGAACCTTAATCAAATAACCTTCAAATTCAATGGCGTCGCCTGAGACTATCTTTGCGCGCTTGCGAAGTTCAGTCTCGCCGTTGCGTCTGACAAGACCTGCTGTCACGACTTCTTGAGCCATGCTTCCTGATTCTACAAGTCCGGTTGCTTTTAACAATGCAATCAAAGGGATGAAGTCTTCTCCTTCTCTTAATTCAAATATTATTTCTTTCATGATTCTTTTTTATGTAAAGATAATTCTATTGTTTTTGTGAAAATATCTTTCAGGTAATACGATTCCTAAAAAGATTAAATCTCGATTTCCAATCCGTCGTAGGCTAACATCATGTTTTCTGGCAGCGTCGGGTTTACGTCTGCCGCTTTGCCCATCTCGTGGCTGACGTGTGTGAACCAGGCTTTCTTGACGTTTAGCCTTTGTGCGATGTCAATGGCTTGTGTGAGGTTGATGTGAGAATAATGTTCTCTTTTCCTCAATGCTTCGATTATGAGATATTCAACGCCGATGAGTTTTTGGAATGCTTTCTCCGATAATTCACTCAAATCAGTGACATAGGCGAAATTGCCGATTCGGAACGCGTAAGACTTCAAGATGAAGTGTTTTAACTCGATAGGTTCTATCGTCAGCTCGTTGATTTTTATAGGACTGCCGTCGATGGTGATTAAGTTGAACGTCGGCGCACCAGGATATCTCTCGTCTTCGTTGGCGAAAGCGTAAGAATATTCTCTTTTTATCTCTTCTTGCGCTTCGATAGAAGCATACACTGTCATTGGCTTTTTTTGAACGAAAATCAAAGGACGTGCATCATCAAGGCCGCCGATATGATCTTTATGTTCGTGTGTGATTAAAATGGCGTCAAGTTTTTTTACCTTGGCTCTTAACATCTGATAACGGAAGTCGGGACCAGCATCGATGCATATTGTGGTGTCTTTTGTCTCTACTAATATGGAAGTCCTTAAACGCATGTCTCTTACGTCGCTGGAATGGCATACATCGCAATCGCATGTGATGATTGGAACGCCTTGTGAAGTGCCGCTGCCTAAAACCGTAATCTTCATTGAAATCACATTTTAAATAATCGCAAATATAAACAAATATTGCTGAAAAGTAGATAAAGTTTCGCATTAAAAATGTATATTTGCAAGTTAATATGCTTGAAAATGTTAAAATCAATAATCCTTTTTTTTAGGAAAAGAAAGATTCGCAGGAATTTGCAGAAGAAACGACTGATGCAGTTCCCTGATATAAACAAATATCCTGTTATTACCATCCTAGTTGACGAAAGTCAGAAGAAAGATATAAAGGAGATGGAGGCATTCTTGAAAATGTCGTTTCTTCCAAAGAGGATGCGTTTCGTTGTTTTGGCTGATGTCTTGCCAGATAACATACTTCAAAGTGATTATATGGTGTTCGTTTCGAAAGAAGATTATGGCAAGTTGGGTGTGTTGAAAAAAGAAAAAGAAGATGTGCTGAAAGCCTTTTCTGATGATATTTTTGTCAATCTGTCTGATAATAACGAAGACTTGTTGAACGACTATATTATTTCATGTATAAACTCCTCATTCAAGATAGGTCATCCAAAACTTAATATGTCAATGCACGATTTAGTCATTGATTATGGCATTGAAAAAAATGATGTGGAGAGATTGAAGATTTTGTATAAATATTTATTGATGTTATCTGGAAATAAAAATGAAAAATAACCCATTTATAGGCACAGGAGTAGCTTTGATAACTCCATTTAACGAAGACTTTTCTGTAGATTATAAATCACTAGAAAATATTGTAGAATTTACATTGTCTAACGGAGCAGACTTTTTAGTAGCTCTTGGAACGACGTCGGAAGCCCCGACCCTTACTCAAGAAGAGAAAGACAATGTTTTGAAAACTATCATCAAGACAGCAAACGGTCGCTGCCCGATAATGCTTGGAATGGGTGGCAACAATACAATGTCTCTTGTTGACTCTATCAGAATACAAGATTTTACAGGCATCGATGGTATATTAAGCGTAGTGCCTTATTATAACAAGCCAAACCAAAGAGGAATGAAACTTCATTTTGAAGCTGTCGCTGATAACTCTCCTGTTCCTGTAGTTTTATATAATGTTCCTGGTAGAGTTGGTGTTAACTTGCAAGCGTCTACATGCGTGGAATTGGCAAAACATCCTAACATAGTGGCAGTTAAAGAAGCTTCTGGTAACTTGCAACAGATTATGGAGATATTGCGTGATAAGCCTGCTGACTTTGATGTTCTTTCTGGCGACGATGGAATAACTCAGCCAATGATGGCTCTTGGAGCAAAAGGTGTTATCTCGGTGGCAGCTAACGGATATCCTGAAATTTTCTGTAAAATGGTCACTTCAATGTTGAATAATGATGCGGAAACAGCTTTGCCTTTGCATTATAAAATGTTGAAGATGAACAACCTTATCTTCGCTGACGGTAATCCTGCTGGAATCAAGGCTCTTATGGCATCAAGAAATTTATGTAAGAATGTGTTGAGACTTCCTTTGGTTACAGCATGCGATAATGTACAAACTGATATTGAAAAGGAACTTTCTGTGATGTGCAATAAATGAGATACTTATTTATTTTAACATTTTTATTTTCTTTTGCTCTTAATCTTTCTTCACAAGAAAATGATTTGTATTCTTTGATGAAGGAAAGAAATGAATTTTATTTTAGCTTCAAGAGTGATTCTCAGCAACTTGTTGAGATGATAAATCTGGTGTCTGTTGACAAAGTCGATGGTGATAGTGTAGTCGCTTATGCCAATAGCGAAGAATATGAAAAGTTCTTGGAGTCAGGAATAGAGATAGTGTTGCTGACACCGCCTTCGATGTTGGAAACATATGTGATGTATGATGGGAAAACTCGTGATGAGTATGAATGGGATGAATATCCTACTTATGACGCATACGAGTCTATGATGATGAACTGGGCTGAAACATATTCAAATAGATGTTCTTTGATAGAACTTGGCACTTTGGAAAGCGGTCGTAAACTTTTGTTAATTAGAATTAACGATGACGAAACAAAAGCAAAGCCTAAAGTACTTCTAACTTCAACTATTCATGGTGACGAAACAACGGGGTATATCTTGATGCTACGTCTGATAGATGAGCTGCTGACAGCCGAAGGCTTGCCTGAAGTAAATAATGTGAGAAATAATATAGATTTGTTTATTTGTCCTAATGCTAATCCTGACGGAACTTATCATAAAGGAAATCATACTGTTAATGGAGCAACACGTAATAATGCTTCTGGCATAGATATGAATCGGAATTATCCTGATCGTGTTGAAGGAAATCATCCAGATGGTAAGAAGTATGCTCGTGAGACAGAATTGTTCATGGAATTGGCAGATGAATATCAGTTCACTATGGCTGCGAATTATCATGGTGGAGCTGAAGTGGTAAACTACCCTTGGGATAATGGCAAATCTCGTCATGTTGACGATGAGTGGTGGAAGATGGTAAGTCGCCAATATGCTGATTTGGCACATGAAGAAAATCCCGATTACATGACGGACAGAAATGATGGAATCACCAATGGCGCTGACTGGTACATGATTTATGGAAGCCGACAAGATTATATGAATTATTATCAGCAATGTCGTGAGCTGACGGTGGAATGTTCAACAACCAAATGTCCGCCAGCTTCAGATTTGCCAATGTATTGGAGTTATAATCGTAATTCAATATATGCCTTTTTAAATCAGGTCCTGTTTGGTATTCACGGAACGGTTAAAGATGCAGAGACTCAAGAACCATTGAAAGCTTCAGTGAAAGTTATAAATCACGATAGAGATTATTCGATGGTGGAATCACAGCAGCCTGATGGGAATTTCTACCGTCCAATCAAAGCAGGTGATTATACTATAGAAATCAGCGCAGAAGGATATGTTACAAAGTGTGAAGATGTAGTCGTGACAGACAATGAAAAAACTATTGTTGAAATACATCTGGAGAAGTATGACGATGCGCTTGAAGAATATGATGATGTAGACTTTAAAATTTATGCTTCAGGTGAGACTCTATACATCAATAATAAGTTATTAAAAACAATTCGTTTTGAACTGATAAATATCCATGGTCAAATCGTTAAAAAAGATTGTTTTAATGAAGAAAATATGGAACTGAAATTGAGTGAGTTAAATGGAGGAGTTTATTTTTTGAACATCATCATTGGAGATAAACAAATGGTTCGGAAAATTGTTGTGCGATAAATGAAAAATTAAGAAAATATTTTATTGAAAAAGACGTTTTTTGAACGATAAAAAAATGTATTTTTGCACTATGCTAAAGAATAGGTATTTAATATTGTTAGGTGTTATTTGTTTGATGGCTTTTGTGTCATGTAGTAATCATACTCAGATTTTAAAAAGCACTGATAATGAATTCAAATATAAAGCTGCAATGGCATATTATGAACAAAAGGATTATAATAGAGCATTGCAGTTGTTTGATGTTTTGCAGGCTGCGTATAGAGGCAAACCTCAAGCAGAAGAGATAGCATATTCCACAGCGGAATGCTATTACAATATGAAGGATTATGATATTGCAAGTCATTATTATAAACGTTATGCAGTAAATTTTCCCTTTGGCAAGAATGTGGAAACAGCATTGTTCAGAAGCGCATATTGTTATTACAAAGAATCACCAAGTATGGAACTTGATCAAGAGGAATCGTTTACAGCGATAAAAGAGTTCAAGACATTTTTGGACTTATATCCTCAGAGTTCATTGGCAGACAGTGCGAATAAATTGATTGACACTCTCAAATATAAAATCGTAGAAAAGGATTTTAATACATGTATGTTGTATTACAAAATGGAGGAATATCAGGCTGCTATAACCAGTTTTGAAGATTTCTTGAAAGATAATCCAACAACATTGCATCGTGAAGAGATTATCAATTATATGGTCTTGACTTATGTAAATTATGCTGATAATAGTGTTGTTGAGAAACAAAGAGAACGCTACGAATTGGCTTTGGAAAAATATAACACTTTGGTTTATATGTATCCAGAGAGCAAATATATTGCAGAACTGGAACCAGTTGTTGAAAAAGTAAAAATAGAATTAACAAATATAAAAACTAAATAAATGGATTTCAAAAAAGTTAACGCAGAGTCAACATGTGTTACTCGTCAAAAAGACCAATTCTACATTGGTACAGGTAATATCTACGAAACAGTAGCTATCATGGCAAAGAGATCAGATCAAATTGCTGCTGAAATGAAAGAAGAACTCTACAAGAAAATTGAAGAGTACACAACAAACAACGATAGCTTAGAAGAAGTTTTCGAAAACAAAGAACAAATTGAAGTTGCTAAATATTATGAAAGATTGCCAAAATCAACATTGATAGCAGTCAGTGAGTTTTTGAACGACCGTATTTATTTCCGCAACCCTAACAAGGAAAACGGAACAGATTTCTAAAAATAAGGAGTTTTCAATGCTAACCGGAAAAAAGATTCTGTTAGGGATTACAGGTAGCATTGCCGCCTATAAAATTCCTCTTTTAGTTCGTCTTTTGAAGAAAGACGGCGCCGATGTAAGAGTCGTGATGACACCATCCGCAAAGGATTTCGTCACGCCTCTTACTTTGTCTACGCTAAGCGGTAATCCTGTTTTGAGTCATGGCTTCGATGAGCAGACTGGCAAATGGGATAGTCACGTTGAGCTTGGACTATGGGCTGACCTTTTTGTTGTAGCGCCAGCATCAGCAAATACAATGGCAAAGATGGCATATGGCATGGCAGATAACTACCTCCTCACAGTATGCCTCTCGGCAAAATGCCCAATCATGTTTGCTCCAGCAATGGACCTCGACATGTATAAACATCCTGCTACACAGCAAAATATAAAAACCTTGATAGAAAGAGGCTGTATCTTCGTAGCTCCATCATCAGGAGAACTGGCAAGCGGCTTATGTGGCGAAGGTAGAATGGAAGAGCCTCAAAAGATATACGAAAGAATAAAGGCTTTCTTTCAGACAAAACAAAATTTCAAAGGCAAGAAAGTGCTTATCACAGCAGGCCCTACATACGAAGCTATAGACCCTGTCCGTTTTATCGGCAATCATAGCTCAGGCTTGATGGGCATCGAGATAGCTCGCGCTTTCGCCGACCAGGGCGCAGAGGTGACTCTGGTACTCGGACCTTCCTCTATATCTGTAAATAAAAAGAATGTTAACGTGCTGCCAGTGACATCGGCAAAGGAGATGTATGAAGCAGTTACTGCTTTGTTCCCTAAAACTGATATCGCAGTGCTCAGCGCAGCTGTCGCTGACTTCCGCCCAGAAATGGTGGCAGACCAGAAGATAAAGAAGAATCCTGATAACGATACATTAACAATAAAACTCGTTAAAACGGAAGATATATTGAAATCAGTTGGAGGTATGAAGACTGAGAATCAGACTGTTGTTGGTTTCGCCTTGGAAACTGAAAATGGTTTGGAAAACGCAAAGAAAAAACTGCATACCAAAAACATAGATCTTATCGTTCTTAATGAGATGAACGAGTCAGGTGTAGGTTTTAAGACAAAGACAAATAAAGTCTCTATCATAACTAAAAATGATCAGGTGACGACATATGATCTTAAACCTAAAAATGAGGTCGCTCTGGATATATTAAATGCTATTTATCAATATATAAATTGACGTATGAATAAAAAGATCTGTTTTATCTTAATATTATTGTGCTCTTTGTTCGGATTAAAATCTCTTAACGCTCAGGAGTTTAATATCAATGTAACAGTGTCTTCTGCTCAAGTTGCAGGAACTGACCAACGTGCTTTCGAATCTCTTAAGGAAGGTATAACAAACTTTATGAACAACAGAGTTTGGACTAACGTTAAGTTAGAACCAGAAGAACGTATAGAAGGCGCAATAGTGGTTAATGTTAAGAAAAAAACAGATAATGTCATTGAAGCTGAATTGAATATAGCACTCCGACGTCCAACATTCAAGGCTAACTACAGCACGCCTCTCTTTAATTTTATCGACAATGACTTTATGTTTGAATATGTTGAATCACAACCTCTCGACTTTACAGAGAATTCATATATGTCAAACTTGACATCAACATTGGCGTTTTATGCATATTACTGCCTAGGTTTGTATTTCGACTCATTCGGACTTTATGGCGGTGATCCTTTCTTTAAGATTACAGACCAGATAGTTACATCGGCACAAAGTGCTACAGAGTCAGGATGGAAAGCCTTCGATGATAAGAGAAATCGTTACTGGCTTAACGAAAATATGATGAATGCTTCATATAAACCTATTCGTCAGTTTATGTATGAATTTCATCGTCTTGGCTTGGATAAGATGTCGACAAAACCTGAAGAAGGCAAGGCTGCAATGACAAAGTCTTTGGATTATTTGAAACAGGTAAATTCAGAAAGACCAAATCTATTGTTCATCCAAGTTTTGACAGACACAAAACGTAATGAATGGAAAAGCATATATTCTGAAGGTAGTCAACAGGATAAGACAAAGGCTGTGAATGTGTTCAGAGAAATAGACCCATCACATGCTTCAGAGTATGAAGAAATTTTGTCAGGTAGAAGATAATTATGTTGCAAAGCTTATCCATATCAAACTATGCTTTAATATCTTCATTATCTGTTGAATTTGATAATGGATTTTCTGTCATAACTGGTGAGACCGGTGCTGGTAAGTCGATACTTCTCGGTGCTTTAGGTTTCGTGCTGGGTAATCGAGCCGACTCTAATATTCTTTTCGACGATACAAAGAAATGCGTTGTTGAAGCTTCTTTTATTTTAAAAGACAACGAGAGGTTACAGTCATTCTTTGAAGAAAATGATATCGACTTTGAAGATGAATGTATCATCCGTCGTGAACTCAATCCTCAGAAAAAGTCACGTTCTTTCGTAAACGACACTCCTGTTTCATTACAGGTCTTAAAAGAACTTGGTTCTCATCTTGTTGACATTCACTCTCAACATGATTCTCTTCTGTTGTGTAATCCAGATTTTCAGCTGTCATTGTTAGATGACGCTGCCAACAACCAAGAGCTACTCTCTGAATATAAAAAGTCATATAAAGAATATTCTTCAGCCAAAAACGAATTGGAATCTCTTCGTAAAAAGGCATTGAATAATATAGACGAAAATGATTATCTGAAATTCCAACTTGATGAACTCGTAAAGTCGGAACTTCAAGACAACGAATATGAAGAACTCGCTCAACGTATTGAGATACTTGAAAACCAAGAAGAGATAAGCCGACTTCTCAATGAATCGACAATGATTCTTGAAAATAGCGAGACATCAGTTCTTGACGGAGTCAACACCTTATTATATAATGTAGATAAGCTGAAACGTTATATTTCTGAGCTTGATTCTATGTCGGAACGTCTTAACTCAGTGAAGATTGAACTTAAAGACATCTGTTCCGATTTGAATAATCTACAAGACGATTCGATGGATATTTCATCTCTTGAAACATTGCAAGAACGTTTCGATGTGATTCAGCGTCTTATGATGAAACATCATCTTAATGATTATTCACAATTGCTTCAACTTAGAGAAGATATAAGACGTAAGGTCGATGAGTTTTCAAATATAGATGAAATCGTAGCTGACAAGGAAAAGGAAGTCAAGGCGATGGAAAAGACTTTGAGTCAAAAGGCGAAAGACCTGAACAAGAGACGACTTTCTGCTAAAGTGAATTTTGAAAAAGATGTCACTGATGTCATCCGTCAGCTTGCGATGCCACACGGCATTTTTGAGATTAAAATAGAAAACACGAATGAGTTGACATCAAACGGAACTGATGTTGTGACATTTATGTTTTCAGCTAATAAAGGCTATGCTCCAGAAAATATGGCGAAGGCAGCTTCTGGCGGCGAACTCTCACGTTTGATGCTCGCGATTAAGAGCATTGCTGCGAAAAACAATTACATCCCAACATTGATATTTGACGAGATTGACACCGGCGTTTCTGGTGAAGTCGCTTCTAAACTCGGCGACATCATGAAAGTGATGGGAGAGACGCTGCAACTCGTAAGTATCACTCACTTGCCACAAGTAGCAAGTAAAGCGAAAAATCATTTCTTTGTATATAAAGACATCGTTGATGAAAAAACACGTTCCAACATCAGAACACTGACTCGCGAAGAACGTATCATGGAAATAGCGAAGATGCTTTCCAACGCTGAAGTCACTGCCGAAGCGATGAGAGCTGCGGAGGTTTTGATTAGTTAACAATTAACAATGTAGGGACGCGATTCATCGCGTCCTATTTTATTTTAATAATTCTCGGTTGTTTGTGTTTTCTAAAATATTCATTTGGTGAATTGCGATTTTATTTAGTTTGATAAGACGCTCTTTTTGAGGAATACCTTCATCAATAAGTACAGAATTTATATTTTCCATATTAGATAAACATATCAGTTCATTTACTGAAGCGTAGTCTCTGATATTTCCTTTCAAATGAGGGTTAGAATCTCTCCATTCCTTTGCTGTTATTCCAAATAAAGCGACATTTAATACGTCAGCTTCTTCTGCATAAATAAAGTTTGCTTGATAATTGGTGATTTCATTAGGGATTAGATTACTTCTTATGGCACTGGTATGGATGTGATAGTTGATTTTTGCTAAATCTCTTTTTGCATTCCATCCTAACAATTTCTGCTCTTCTGATTTTAATCTTTGATATTCTTTGATAAGTAATAGTTGGAATCTAGGACTTATCCACATTCCAAAGTGATAAGCAATGTCTTTGTGTGCAAATGTACCTCCATATCGTCCTGCTTTGGATATTATACCAATAGCATTTGTTTTTTCAATCCAAGTTTTAACAGATAATACAAAGTTGTTGCTGCCAGATGCATTTTTAATTGTACCGAATTCGGTACAATTAAAGTTTGGATTGTATAATATTTCCCATTCTCCAAGATATTCAATTGTACTTTTTAAACTAAGCCAACGAAAAATAATATGCTCTTGTAATTGGCTGCGAGCCATATCTGTAAGAGAAATGTAATCGTCATTATTGTTTGATATAATTGTAATTTCGGTATCTTGAACTTTGATTTTAGCCATATATAAATTTAAAAAATTGTTTTACAAAATTAAAGATAATACTTTGAAATAAAAAGTTAAAAAATGTTAAAAAGAGTAAAGGTTTATTAAGAATTAATTATTACTTTTGTCAGGATAAAACAAAGTATTAATTAAACATTTTGCCTATGATCAATTGACGTATTTGATACGTACATTATAAATATTGGAAAAGCGTTTTAGCTTTATTCTTCTGCTCAGAAAGTTTGGCGACTAAAAAGACAGGAAAGAATAATGGTTAGAATGCCTGCGATTAATTCGCGGGCTTTTGGTTATTCTACTGTCTGGGTTACGCCAAACACCTCTGAGCAGGGATAACGGAAGTACCGCGTTTTTTTTATGTGCGTGTATAAGGTTTCAAGAGGTACTGACGGAGTAACCGAAAAGCCGTTAAGTGAGTAGGGAGAGAAAATTAAAATTTTGGAAAAATGAAAAGAATTTTTTTAGTACTGTTTGTATTAATAAATATGTGTACTATTGCACAAAATAGACAATATCCTTTTACTATGGCATATTGCCTTGATGGTAGAGCTCAAAATACATCTACACGCGAAATTTTTACTTCTGATCCGCAGATTGGGTATATTACTTTTTATAAAGATAAGGTTGTTGTTGATAATAAAGATGTTTATGAATTTTGGCAAGAAGGAGATGGTGTGAAAGCGTTTCAAGGTCCTGCAGTTTATAAATCTGGAGCATATGCAATACCAGTACTGTTTGTAGATGATAACTTAAGAGACGTTGTGTTGTTCATTAGTATGGGGGATATTATATTAAAATCACCAGTATATTTAATGGAAGTGTCGGATTTTCAAGCATTATGGAATCAAAATCAAGGTATTAGTAATAATTTGTTTATAAGTAATTCGACAAATGTTCCTGATGATTATAGTTCTTCTTCTAATAATAGTCAGGGTTCTAGAAGTTATTATAATAATCGTTACGGTTATAAAGATTGTCATATATGTTATGGTAGCGGAACTTGTCAAACTTGTAATGGAGATGGTCTCCAAAATTACGATTTTGGTTCGGGTGATATACCTTGTGCAAATTGTTTGAAAGAGAATGGTAGAAGAACGGGTAAATGTTCTGTTTGTCAAGGAACAGGTAAAGTCTATGGCTTAAAATAAATAATAATGTGTTAAAATAAATTGTCATGAATAAGATTATTAAAAGAATATCAATATTATTTATAATGATAATAATGTCAATAAAACTTATTAATGCTCAAGAATGTGGAGTGTCATTCTTTGGCCTAAGTTTAGGACAAAGCCAATATAGTGTTGAAGATTATTTTGATGATAATGGTATTAGGTATTCGGAAAAGGAAATTAAATCTGCTGATTCTAGATTGGAAATTAATCAACCTCAAATGGCAGGTGTTAAATTTAAAGTTGGATGGTTTGATTTTGTAGATGATAAATTAGTTAAAGCGCAGTTTTGTTCTTATGATGGTGGAACGACAAATTTAGGTACTCCGTATTACTCAAAATTTCTAAACTATTCAAGAGATTTAACAAACAAATGTGAAATTGTTGCTAAGAGATTAATGTCCAAGTATGGTGAACCTACAATAGTTACAGATAATATTATTGAATGGCATGTTGGAAATTGTATAATAGAACTTGAATATCTATATGAAAATAGAGATATTGGCTATGGCGCAATAAATGTTTGGGCGGGATTGTATTTAAGATATTATTATGAAATCGTAGATTATTGATTGAGTATGGAAATTTATAATGTAAAAAATGTTTGTTAATTATAGTTATATGAAAACAAAAGTTATAATATTATTTGTATTGTTGTTTGTTTCTTGCATATCAAGTGTAAATTCATTAAATGCACAATCAACGAATTTCAAGTTGCAAGAAGATAAATTTTATAAGGTGGAGAGTTTGATTTTTGATGATATTGTTTTGCCATTTGAAGCGGAATTGCCTATTTTAAATGGGGTGGAGAATACACTATTACTTTTTGTCAAGGCGATGGCAACGGTAACGTTGAAACTGTCGAACTCTTTAATGCAAAATATTCTGAAAAGGATGGTGGTGGTTTCTTGTATACTTTAGATAGAGGAATTGGAACTTTAGAATTAATGTATTTGAAAGATGAAGGTGTAGTCCTTGTGGGATATTATAGAGCAGAACATGGCCTTCGTTATTTGATTATGGATCCAACTCCATATGATGCACCTGTGCTTAAAAGATCATAAAGTTGTAGATTTTTTGAGTTCTATCATAATCAAAAACAAAGAAAAAGAGCCGTAATAATACGACTCTTTATGTTTTTTATATAAGAAGCATCAATGTGTGTTTATGTTATAGGAAACATTGATACGTCTCTACAAGTTTTTATTTCTTAATGCTCAACATCACACCTAAGACAACACCGAGGAATGCTGCGAAAAGCACTTGGTAGTTGCCTGGTAACAAGAATGTGATTGTGTGTGCTGGGTACCAGAACAATGGGATGGTCTTCTTGAAGACGAAACCGTATTGTAAGTCCCAGTTGATTTTATGAGCTATTGTTTCTTGGATTTTCAATTTGTTGCAGAAGAATCCTTTCAATGTTCCGCCTGTCTCAGCGATGTGTATGTCTGTCACTTTGTGGAATGTCATGAAGACAGGAGCGAAGATGGTGTTCATCAAAACGCTGACTAAAAGAGCAACGAATACTTTGCCTCCGCTGAAGTCGCCTCTGAACCATTCGCCGGCTTGTGCTACGCCGAAACCTTTTTCAAGTAATGTGACAGTGCCGCTCTTGAAGATAACCATAGCAGATGCGATGATGACGCCGAGGAAACCCCAGACGAGCATCTTTGGTACGAGACCGAAGCCTTTTTCTACATAGCAGCCTTTACGGATTCTCAAAGCTAACATCTCTCCGAAAGTTCCCAAGATAGCGAACTTGAAGAAACTCATAATCATGCCGTGCTCGGCAGTCATTTTGTTGAAACCGTCCATCGCTCCTGGAACGAAGGCGAAAGTTCCGATGACTGCCAAGACAGCTAATGTGGTAATTATATCACCTTTTTTCATCTTATATTATTTTTCAATTCTAATTCTAGCGTCAACAGCGACGACGTTCTTTGGATTACCGAGCAATGGGTTCAAGTCCATTTCAGCGATTTCTGGAGCTACCATCACCAAAGCGCTGACTCTTGCAACTTGTTCTGCGTAGATGTCAACGTTGACTGGTTGTTGTCCTCTGACGCCTTCCAAAATCTTGTAACCGCGTAACTTAGTCAACATGTCTTTAGCTTCGCATGCTGTGATAGGAGCGATAGTGTTTTGAACGTCTTTCAATACTTCGATGAAGATACCGCCTAAACCGAAGAATACTTGGTGACCGAATTTTTCGTCACGGATAGCACCGATGTAAACTTCTGTACCATCGAGCATTGGATACATTTCAACAGCGTATGTTTCAGGGATAGCCATCAAGCGGTCGAATTCTCTATCGACAGTTTCGATGTCGCGAACGTTCAATGTAACGCCGCCAACGTCTGATTTGTGAAGAGGACCGACGACTTTCATAACGAGTGGATAACCAACTTCGTTAGCGAAATCTAAAGCTTGTTGTTTTTGGTCAACGACGCGGATTTGTTTTTGTGCGATGCCAGCTGCATCTAACAATTCGAAGATTTCATCTGGTCCGATGTAACCATTTTCGCAGTTGTCGATGACTTTGCGGATTCTTGCTTCGTCAACTTTTGGAAGTTCAACGACTTCAGCTTGTGGTTTTGGAGTGTGGTAAATCTTGCACAATGCATTGCCGAATACACATTCTTCTGGGAAGTTGATTCTGCCTTTATTTGTAATGAAATCGTTAATTTCGTCTTTTACGTTGATGATTGAAGGAAGGATAGGGAAGATAGGCTTTTTGCAAGTCTTCATCTTTTCGTTCAAAACTTCGTAAACTTCCCAGTTAGGGAACAAACCAGGAGAACCGAAGATGACGCACATGCAGTCGATGTTGTCGAAGTCGTTTTCGCAAGCGTCGATGATGTGACCGAGTTGTTCTGCTGTACCTGTCGCCAAGAAGTCGATTGGGTTGCCTACTGAAGAACCTGGGAATAATTTTGCTAAAAGTGCGTCAGCTTTAGGACCTTCGATGTGAGGAACGTCCATGCCGCCGTTTGAAAGAACGTCAGTTAACATAACTGCAGGACCGCCAGCGTGTGTGATGACAGCGACGTTTTTGCCTTTTACTTCTGGGTGCATGAAGATAGCGCAAACTGTTGTCAACTCTTGACGGTTGTGGCAGCGTACGATACCAGCTTTGCGGAATAATGCGTCGACTACAGCGTCGTCTGTTGCCAATGCGCCTGTGTGTGATGAAGCAGCACGGCTACCAGCAGCTGAACCGCCTGACTTGATAGCAGCGATGCGGCAACCTTTGTTGATGAGTGAACGAGAGTGTTTCAACAATTTTTGTGGGTTGCCAATCTTTTCCATGTATATCATGATGACGCGAGAGCTTGTCTCAGGGTCGAATGTTGTGTCTAAGTGTTCGAGAACGTCTTCGATACCTACTTGTGCTGAGTTACCTACTGCCCAAACGCTGTTGAAAGTAAGACCGTTTGTCATACCGTATTCTTTGATGAATACAGCTGTTGCGCCTGAACCTGTTACGAAGTCAACGCCATGAGGGTCGAGAGTTGGTATTGGAGAGTCGAATGCTCCGCAGTAGTTACGGTTCAAGAAACCTGTACAGTTAGGACCGATGAGGCTGCCACCGACTTTATTTACTGTTTCAACGATTTGTCTTTCGAATTCAGCGCCTTGTTCGTTTTCTTCGCTGAAGCCTGCAGAAACGATGATGAAGCCTTTTGTGCCTTTTTCAAATGCCAAAGTGTTGACTGTTGCTGGGCAGAATTTTGCTGCAATAGCGATGATTGCGCAATCTACTTGAGGAAGGTCTTCAACTTTTTGGTAACATTTTACGCCTTGAACTTCTGTTTCTTTAGGGTTTACAGTGTAAACTTCGCCTTTGAAGTTGCTGTTGAGGAGGTTTCTTAAAATGCTGCCGCCTGGTTTTTGTGTGTCGCCAGAAGCACCGATAACTGCAATGCTTTTAGGATTTAGTAATTCTTTTGCTATCATATTTTATGATTTTAAATAATAATCGAAAATAAACGACACGAAAATATCGTTTTGCGCAAATTTATGAAAAAAAAGAATATGGAAGAAGTGAAAAATGAACAAATTAAATCCTTCTGGCAGATGCTGTAAAATAATAGTCAAACTCGGGGAGGAGTCTGACTATTATTATGCTAAACTTTATTCAATTGGAATCTGAATGATGGAGAGCCATTTTTCTGGGTCTTCCTGATTCCAGATACCGTCTATGTAGCTGGCGCGAGCTTTGTCAGTTACCTTGTATCCCTGCTCTTCAATATAGGAGAAAGCTTCGGTAAATGATTCGTAGAAACGTTCGTACGGCCCATAGTGTTTCATACACAGAACCTTTGGAACGGCTGCTAATCTCTTGAACTGTATTATACTATTGTCTGTACCCATTTCTTCTACTTGTTCGCAATACTCAATATCGATGTCAGTAGGTGTGTATTCCTCGTTATGCTCTATTGTGAAACAATAACCAGGAAGAGGACATTTGCAACCGAGTCGAAGCATTTCAGGACCAATTACGTTACAACATAACTTTCCTAATTCAGAGTAGTTGGAAATGATTCCGCGATGCGAGGCAACAATCATTTCAGGCAATGATTCGATACTGAATTTTTCCATTTTTTTGTTTTCCATTTTCTTGATCTTTTTGCGAGAGTCTATCCATTCTTGCAGCTGATTGCGTCTTGTCGTCAGTAGTTTAAGCTGTCTTTTTGTTTCTTCAATCTTCTCTGTTAGCTGTTCTACACTTGGAAAATGAGATTCATCATCGAATAAATCTTTTATTTCATCAAGCGTAAATCCTAACTGTTGCAGCTGTCGGATTGAATTCAGTTTCTGCATCTGAGAGATGCTGTAATAACGATATCCAGTCCACTCATCCACTTCGTCAGGAATAAGCAATCCCTTCTGTTCGTAATGACGCAACGTCTTTACAGTAACCTGCATTAAACGTGAGAACTCTCCGATTTTTAACTTGATTTTATAATTCATAATCGTACGATGTTTTGCTAGCGATTGCAAAGATAAGTTGTGACCTTAGGGACGAGTCAAGAGGAAAATGAAATATTTTTTAAGCGATGTCGTTCAAATCATAATATAGTAATCTCGTTACAAAATCATCTTCCTCTTTTCTTAAAAATTGAAAATCATTATTCTGGTAAAACGGAATGGCATCATGATAAGCATCTACAGTTATAAATCTACAGCCAGATTTGTTGTCTTCAAGAAAATAAGACTTGATGAAATTCAACAACATGGAACCAATACCCTTGCCATGAAAATCCTTGTTTATTCCTAAACGACAAATTTTAACCGAAGGATAACTCTTTATACGCTTTTCATTGACAAAACGATTTCGTCTAAAACGATTAAATTCTGTATTGTTCTCGAAGTCTGTCAAGGAAACACGGTCATTAGCTAAACTGAAATAACCAATAATCTCTTTAGATTCGATGTTTTCAAAAACGTAGGTGACTGCTAAAAGTGCTTTTCTATATGTGATAGCTCTGTTTAAAAGGAAGTCGTTCAAATCATCGTCTCCGCAATTGAACGACTTTACCCTTTCATTTTTTTGTAATTTCCGAATCTCATAGATGTCAGATTTACAATTGAGAAAATACGCCATGTTTTTTATCCTTTAAAGATTTTCATAATCATTTCATAATCTCGTAAGCGTTTCGCTTTTTTCTCAGGATCTTCGTGACGCTTTTCTTTCATTCTTTCTTCAAATCTCCGAGCATCTTCACCATAAAGAATCGGAGTCTCTTTAATAGGTCGTGCCATAACTTTTAGTTTTTTTAATTTTTTGCAAAAATACAACCCAAAACAATACTTGTCAAGGAAAATAAAGTTAAAAATTATTAACAATCAATCAGTTATAGATATATCTATTAATTAATGATTATATTATGGAAAAATTAAATAGGGATAAATATTTCAATAAAAATTACTCGTCTTAAATATTTTATTTCAAATAAATTTGTGGGTAAATGTGCTGGTTAAAATCAATCCTAAATGATTTTTAACCAAAACATTCTACATTTTCAGTAAAAATCAGAAAAATAAATTTTTAGTCTGTTTTTCTTCTCAAGAAGATAGAATAATATGATTTTGTTTATATAACTTTGCATTGCTTACAGTCAAAAGTTTGTGCCTTTAAGCAAAAATACTAACCCAAAATTAAGATTTATGAAAAATTCATTACCAAATTTTAGTCATTCCGAAGAATATAAGTCTTGGATTCTTGAATTGAAGCAAAAGATTAGACAATGCCAAATAAAAGCTGCTATTAAAGTTAATACAGAATTGCTTAAACTTTATTGGAAGATGGGAGAGGATATTAATGAAAAATCTCTGGTTGCAAAATGGGGTGCAGGTTTCTTTAATAAATTAAGTCGTGATCTTAAGGCTGAATTTCCTGATATGACAGGATTCTCTGTTACTAACCTGAAATATATAAAACGTTTTTATTTGTTTTATAATCAAAGTGATATAATTCGTCAACAACTTGTTGACGAAATTGAATTGTCGATTTTTAAGATTCCATGGTCACATCATATTTATATTATTTCTAAATGTAAAACGATTAAAGAAGCATTGTTTTATGTTAATCAAACTATGGAGAATGGTTGGAGTAGATCCATATTGGAACATAATATTGATTCGGATTATTCAGGAAATTGAAGAAAAACTAGCCGAATGATATTCTCTGCGCAAATCCTCTCAACACATAAAACCTTATTTCTTCCTCGGCACAGCAAATCGTATCTTCCTCTCTAAGTTCTCGACTTCAATATGTTGGTTCTCGTAAATCTCGCCGTCAATCGAAACGCAGAATCCTTTAGGCCCATCAATCGTTACTTTCTTCGCCTGACGATAAACTACGATATTTTCAAACTTAGGATTGCCGATGTGTGTGCCTGCAACGTAATATTTTATCAGTCTGATGAACCTTAACCGTGGAACGGGTTTTACTAAACAAACTTCCAACAGACCATCGTCGTTGAGCGAGTTAGGCGCGTTGAAATATGAACCGCCTACATATTTTCCGTTGCTTATCGTACATAACAAAATGTCGCCGGTGTTGAGCTGCTCGCCGTCGGCATAGACAGTGCATTGGGTTCTCATCCCGAAAAGAAATCCCCAGACGACTGCAAAAGGATAGGCTCGCTTCTTGCCGAACAAAACGTTTCTCCTCAACTTGTTCATCGCCTTGGCAACGACGCTGTCTAATCCGAAATGTGTTGAGTTCAAAGCGTATTTCTCGTCAACTCTCATGATGTCGACTTCTTTCTCTTCACCATTAATGACGTCGCAAGCATTTAAGAAATTATCAGAACCGAAATATTTTACGTAGTCGTTACCGCTTCCGAAAGGCAACACTGTCATGCTGGCGTTAGGAAATCCTACTATTCCGCTCGCAACTTTGTTGACCGTTCCGTCGCCGCCACAAGCGTAAAATCGTACCTTTTCTTCTGGATGCTTTTCTAAATATGTCCTGATGAAATTTATAGAATCGTTGGCTGAATCAGGAGTGTATATTTCATAATCAATGACTTCTGCACATTGGGCGATACCTTCTTTGACCATGTCGAGACATGATTCCTTCCCCGCAGTAGTATTGACAATAAAAATGTGTTTCATCTGTTCGTTTCTTTCCCGCAAAAGTAAAAAATAAATTGGTCTTAATTGATGAACAAAATTGAAATATTATTGCTTTTTGTTGAAAGTATATTTTATACAATATTTTATTTTGTAAATTTGTCACATAAAAATCTCAACTGTTGACCGTTGTCACTAATTCTTCATCATGAAAAAAAACGAACTTATACAAAATACTACAGTCCTTTCTGGACAATGCGATACATTGATGCGCTTCAAAACCGAGTCGACTTTCATGTCATTTCAAGATGTTGCTAGTTTGCACGCAACTTTTTTAGGTATCGACGATTATTCTCTTTTGGAAAAAGATAATGCGCTTTGGGTTATCTCAAAAACCAAAATAAAAATTAACAAACTTCCTCTTTGGAACGATGAAATCTCCATCAGGACATGGCCTATGGGTGCTGAGGGTGTGCGCTGCAATCGCTGCTACCAAATTATGAAAGACGGCGAAGTCTATATCAACGGCATCACTGAATGGGTCATCATCGACGCAACTTCTCGCACTTTGAGAAAAGTTGAAACGACATCATATCCTAACGACATCGACTGGATTCAAGAGAAATCTATCGAAGAAAAATTTAGAAGATTCAAAGACGACTTCACTGAAGAAGACTTTATTTATAAAAGACTCGTCCGTTCTGGCGATATCGACGTGACTCATCATACAAATAATGTCACATATATCACAATGTTGTTAGACACTTTCTCAGTAAAAGAATTGGAATCAAAACAATGGGAAGGTATCGAAGTGTCTTATCTCAACGAGAGCTTCGAAGGCGAGACCTTGTCAATCTACAGAAAACAACGCGAAGACGGATATTCGTTCTCCATCAAGAAAGAAGACGGCAAAGTAGTGCTGATGGCGTTCTTTCAATAGTTAGGAATTAGGAGTTAGGAATTAGGAATAATTTAAAGGGACATTGTCCCTTTTTTATTTTTCCCCAAGACGTAAGGTTTAGACGACCACCTCAAATCCTTAGTTCCTTTCTTTGGGCGTTCCGGCTATCGCCGTCGGGCTTTCCGCTATATCTTTTTCCGCTTCGCTCCAAAAGGATGCCGCTCCAATCCCTAACGCATTGGAGGCTACTAATTCCATGTTACTAGACTAACCAATATATACGGACGTAGCATTCCAACTCCCAACTCCTAACTCCCAACTCCTAACTCCCAACTCCTAACTCCCAACTCCTAACTCCTAACTCCTAACTCCTAACTCCTAACTCCCAACTCCTAACTCCCAACACCTAACTCCTCCTCTGTCTCACTGCTTCAAACACCACAATCGCGGTTGTGACAGAAACGTTCAAAGAGTCAGCGATGCCGTTCATCGGTATGATGAGGTTCTGGTCTGCCGCCTCCACCCAGATGTCGCTGATACCTGTCGCTTCTGTTCCCATAACGATGGCGGAACCTTGTCTGAAGTCGGCTTCTAAATAATCGATGGAAGCTTTGAGGTATGTGCAGTAAATCTTGATGTCGTTGTCTCTCAACCATTGGATGCATTCTTCCGATGAGCAGGCGAACAAAGGAACGTTGAAGATGGTTCCGATACTTGCGCGTATTGCATTAGGGTTGAACAAGTCAGTCCTTGGGTCTGCGATGATAACAGCGTCAACGCCAGCAGCGTCGGCAGTACGCATGATGGCTCCTAAGTTGCCAGGTTTCTCGACTGTCTCTAAAACGATAATCAGCGGATTTTTCTTTGGCTTGAAGTCTTTCAAGTCGGCGTATTTTGGAATAGCAACAGCTAAAAGTCCGTCGCTGCCTTCACGATAAGCAATCTTTTCAAAGACTTCGAGTGTCACTTCTTCAACATTGTTAGCGGCGATGTTGACAGCCTCTTTCAATATCTCGTTACATATAAATAAGGTGTCAACGACAAAACCGCATGCCACAGCACGTTCTATCTCGCGTCTGCCCTCGATGATGATTCGGTTCTGTTCACGACGCTCTGATGATTTCTGTAACTTGACGACATTCTTAATCTTTGGATTAGTTTTGCTTGTTATCATGATTTCTGAATTTTAATTGTGATAAAATAAGTCCGCCAATGACCAATAATATTCCTGATATCTTTTGAATGTTAAGACTTTCGCCGATGATGATGCAGCTGAAAATGGCAGTGAATACGGGAATCAAATTGCTGTAGATATTAGCTTTCGCAGCTCCTAACTTGCTGAAAGCGAATGCCCATAAAGTATAGGAAATGGAACTTGCGAAAACGCCTAATGATAATAATGGGATTATATAATGATTGAAACCCATTATGTTTGACGGTGTGACTTTCTCCATTATGAAAACCATTGGGATGAAATATATCATACCGATTACATTTTGCACGAATGTTATTGTTAATGGTTTATATAATAATGTTAATTTTCTTAAAGAAATAGAATATGCTACCGCTACCATCACTGCGCTAAATAAGAAAATGATGCCTTTTACTGATACCGTCAATTCTAAATTTTTATTAAGAAGCATGAATATCACTCCGAAGAATGAGATGATGAAACCTGCGATGTTCCATGGTGTGAGTCTTTCTTTCAGGAAGAAAAAAGCGGCGATAGGGGTGAAGAGTGGAATCGTTGCGATGATGGCAGAACTTACTACAGGAGCTGAATTAAGTAATCCGTAACTCTCGAAGATGAAATACAGAAAAGGTTCGAAAAGAGCAGCTAATGCAAATAGCTTCAAGTCGTTCCTATTTACTTTCTCAAAAAGTCGTAAAATCAATAATAGACTTCCAAGGAAAACACTTGATATGATAAGACGGAAGAAAATAGTGGTGGTAGGATTCAGATGTTCGAAGACCTGTGTCGACCAAATAAACGACAGTCCCCAGAAAACCATGGCGATGACGCCGCTGATATGCACTATGAATCTCTTGTCTTTCATGTTGCAAAAATAAGAAAATTATTTTTTTAACTCAGAATTTCAAAATCTTAAAATGACAGAAAAATGCAGGTGTGAAAATTTTGAATTTTTGAGTTTCTGAAATTTGATTTTGGTATAATATTTGAACAAAATTCAACATCATTTTTTTAATAACACATAAAAACATCATACTATGAAAACATTGAAATTTTTTGCTTTGCTTTTTGTAATGTCATTATTTGGAATTACTTCATGCGAAGGTCCACAAGGTGAGCCTGGTCGTCCTGGAAAAGACGGTAATGCTAATGTACAGTCAGGAACAGTGAAAGTATCTGCCGAAGACTGGGTCTGGGATGCGAACGCATGTAACTGGTATCTTGATTTGGAGTGGGATGCGATAGATTATGATATGGTTGATTATGGAGCTGTTTTGGTATATATGGAAAATCCTGGTGAAAATTTTTACGCATGGCACCAGCTTCCGTTGACACTCTATCCTAGTGACCAATATTCTGCAACATTAGAGACAGTCTATTATGATTTTAAAGTAACTGTTTATTGGACAAATTCAGATCTTCGAGCTCATGAAAATCCTTGCGATTTCTATAATTCAGACATGGAGTTTAAGGTGGTCCTCATCGATGCAGTCTTATATTCAAAATATCAAAATGAAGATTTGTCAAACTATGAGACGCTTAAGCAGCTTTTCAATATAACAACGGAAGAAAAAATATTTCAAAATACATCAGAGGCGTTAAGATAATACGCCTCTTTTTTTTATCTTTGCAATGTGTGAGAACTTTGAACTAAGGCTGTTGAACTAAGGCTTTTGGCTTTTGAACTAACTATAATAATGAAAGGAATTCTGAAGTATACACTATATATAATCTTGGCTTTTGTTGCAATAGTTGTTGCGACAAGTCTTTTTCGACCTTCTTATTCTTTTGATGAACCGAAGCCTTTCCGTGGAAGTTATCTCCATAATCCATACAAAGATATGAAACCTGATAATTGGATTCAGGCTAATTTTCATGCGCATACGCGACAATACGGTGGTTTGACCAACGGGCGTGTGAATACCAACGAGATGCTCGATAGTGTTTATTCAGCACTTGGTTTTAATCATATAGGTATCTCTGATTACAACAAAATAAATTATTACGATTCTGCAAATCCGAGTTTTATTCCAACTTACGAACACGGCTACGGAATATTTAAGATACATCAGCTTTGCATTGGTGCAGAGAAAGTACGACGCCTTGATTATTTTGCGTTTCAGAATTTAAGCATGAAACAGCATACTTTGAATCGTCTGGCAAAACAGACGCGTCTCGCAATACCAGCGCATCCTTCTTTCGTGAAAAAAGGCTATCTCGTTGAGGATATGAAATATCTCAGCAACTACAAACTGATGGAAGTGCTTAATGGATTTAGAATCTCGACGGCTCATTGGGATACGGCGCTTTCAAACGGACATCTCGTATATCTTATCGGAAACGACGATTCTCACGACGTTGATGATATTACTTATGTCGGTAGACGTTTTACGATGATAAATGCTATGGGTAACAGTTCTGAACAATTGATACGAGCTTTGGAAAATGGTAATGCAGTGGGTGTCGATTTTTCAGTAATATCGGATGAGACATTAGAACAAAAAATACAGCGTATTAAAAAAAATCTTCCCTACATAACGCAAGTCGAACTTAGGGGAGATACCTTGTTAGTATCAGCATCTAAGCCTTTTTTTAAGATACGATTTATCGGACAAGATGGTGTGGAACTCGATGCTCAAAAATATAAAAAGACGGGTGTTTATGTCATTAAGCAAGATGATAATTATGTTAGAGCGGAACTCATTTTTAATGACTGGACAAGATTATATCTGAATCCGATAACACGTCACGAAAGTAGCGAAATCGTAAAACAAAGATTAGATTATATCAATTGGACTAAAACAATAATTCTATGGGTTGTTTATATTTTGGTTTTACTCATAGTCTATAAGTCAATAAGCCGATGTGTCAATAAATCTTGATAGCTAGCAATAAAAAACTTGTTTACTTGTTGCCTTGTTGCCTTATTGACTTGTTGTCTTTTTTAATATCTTTGTCAGTCTTAAAAATATAAAACAATGATACAAGAAAATCTAAATATCGTCAGAGCGACAGTGCCTTCAGATGTCACTCTTATTGCAGTTTCAAAAACAAAACCAGTTTCTGATTTACAAGAGGCTTACGATGCAGGACAACGTATCTTCGGTGAAAACAAAGCTCTTGAAATGCGTGACAAATATCAAGAATTACCAAAGGATATCCAATGGCATTTTATAGGTCATCTTCAGACTAATAAGATAAAATACATCGCACCTTTTGTAACGTTGATTCATGCTATTGATAGCCTGCCACTTTTGGAATCTGTCAATAAGGAAGCTGCAAAAAACAATCGTATTATCGATTGCTTGCTTCAATTCCATATCGCTCAGGAAGAAACAAAATTCGGTCTTGATATAGAAGAAGCTAAGTCTTTGTTAGAATCTGAAAGTTTTAAAGACTTAAAAAATATTAACATCTGTGGCGTGATGGGAATGGCTACATTTACAGACGATGTGGTTCAAGTAAGAAACGAATTTAAGAATCTCAAGAATATTTTTGAAACCTTAAAAGAAAACTATTTTAAAGCTAACGACTCTTTTAAAGAAATCTCGATGGGAATGTCGGACGATTATCCAATAGCTATTGAAGAAGGAGCTACAATGGTTAGAGTTGGCAGCAAGATTTTCGGAGCAAGAAATTATAATGTATGATGGTAAATGGCTGAAGGCTAATGGTAAAAGACAAATGTAATGGCTAGACTTTTGCCCTTGGCCTTTAGCCTTTTGTTAAATTAGATATGAAAAAAATACTCTTTACATTATTGAAAATGCTGGTTTTCTTATTGGCGCTTTTTGCGACAATGAGAATTATTTTTTGTATAAAATATAGTACACTCATTACTTTATCTGGGATTCCGTTTTCAGAGATAATGAAAGGCTTTTGGTCGGCATTGCCTCTTGACATTGCAACAGCATGTTTTATGCTGACGTTGCCAGCCATATATATGTTTATCTCTGAGGCCATTGACAAGGAAACCTTGTTTGCACCGTTGCGATGGTATTTCTATCTGATGGTGGCGGTATATAATCTAGTGGCATTTGGAGATATCGGCATTTATGGAGAATGGCGAACCAAGTTGTCGTATAGAGCTTTGATGTATCTGGAGAATCCTGCCGAAGTCATAAATACAGCTGAGACGGAGCAGACCTTGCTTCTCATAGTGTTGTGGACCTTCTTTACCATATTGTTCTGCTGGTTTTATGCAAAATTCGTGGAACCTAAGCATTTGTCTGCTAATAAAGAATCCGCTGCACCAAACAAGTATGTGCTTTCGGGAAGTTTTGTCCTGACGCTAGGTGTCCTTTTTTTAGGAATGAGAGGTGGTCTTAATGATATCCCGATTTCTTCAAGCAAGGTGTATTATAGCAGTCATAAGATTGCTAACGAGATGTGCGTTAATCCAGCTTATTTTCTCGCTGAAAATATATTGAATTCGAAGTTGGTGGAATCGAAAGCTCATTTTAATTATATGGATTTTGATTCTGCGAAGAAAAGAACGGTAAAACTTCATGAGACATCATGCGATTCAACGATGTCGATACTGAAAATAGAAAAACCGAATATCATAGTCGTTCTTTTGGAAAGTTGGTCTGCCGATTTGATAGAATCACTTGGAGGTGAGCCTGGCATTACACCTAATTTCCGAGAGCTTGAAAAAGAAGGCTTGTTATTTACAAACATATACGCAAGTGCTAACCGCTCACAACATGCAATGTCATCATTGTTCGGAGGACTTCCAGGTATGCCAGTGACTACCATAACAAATCATCCTGATAAATATTATGCGGTGCCATCTCTAGTGAAAAAGATGGATTCTATAGGCTATCATACTAGTTTTTATTTCGGAGGAGAATTGAATTACGGCAATATATTGTCATACCTTCGTTATAATGAATTCGATGAAATCATAGAAGCTAAAGATATTCACGAAGGTTTCCATAAAGGAAAACTTGGTTATCATGATACTGATATAATGCCTTGGTATATTAATCAGATAGCAGATTATCCGCAGCCATTCTTCAGTACATTGTTTACTCAAAGTACACATTCGCCTTACGATTATCCAAAGATTTTTGAGGAGTTGGAATGGCCTCAAATTGAAAAACCATACGTTAACTCAGGACATTATACGGATATTGCTTTAGGAATGTTTATGGAGAAAGCTAAACAACAAGAGTGGTACGACAGTACTTTGTTTGTTTTTGTTGCAGATCATAGTCATTCTTCGTATAAAAATCATGGGCTGGAATCTTTCAATCATCATAAGATACCAATGCTGATTTATGGTGAGCCATTGCAGGATTCTTTAAGAGGAACTACTTATGATAAGATATGTGGGAACACGGACTTGACAGCAACATTATTGGCACAGTTGGGACAAAATCATGATGAGTTTTTCTGGAGTAAGGATTTATTCGGAAAGTGTTATAAGCCATTCGCTTTTTTTGAATTGAATGAAGGCATGGGATGGAAAACACCAGAAGGCGAGTTCGTATATTTAAATAATGGAACTTATGTAAAGAATACTTTGCCAGCAAGCATTAGAGATAGCGTTGTTATGGATGGCAAGGCATACATGCAATATCATTTTGATTTGTTTAACTCGTATTGATTGGAACTACGTGCTGATGATGACAGATGCTGTTTTTTAGTCTTAAAAACTATTGTTAATTACTAAAAAAATCATTACTTTTGCACAAAAATAAAATATAACATGTTTGAAGGATTAAGTGAGAAACTTGAACGCTCGTTCAAGATATTAAAAGGACAAGGACATATAACAGAAATTAACGTAGCAGAAACTTTGAAAGAGGTTAGAAAAGCTCTTTTAGATGCTGACGTTAGTTACAAAATAGCAAAAGATGTTACCAATAACATCAAAGAAAAAGCATTAGGACAGAAGATATTGACATCTGTGTCACCAGGACAACTCATGGTTAAGATTGTTCATGATGAGCTTGCAGAGCTTATGGGTGGTGAACATACAGAAATTAACATCAAAGCTAATCCGGCAATCGTCTTGATGTCAGGTCTCCAAGGTTCTGGTAAGACTACGTTCTCTGCTAAGTTGGCCAATTTCTTGAAAAGCAAGAGAGGTAAACAAGTATTGCTCGTTGCTTGTGACGTTTATCGTCCTGCTGCTATTGACCAATTGAAAGTCTTAGGTGAACAGATAGGAGTAGAGGTCTATTCTGAGATAGAAAGCAAAGATCCAGTTAAAATCGCAGAAAATGCTGTTCAATATGCTAAAGAACATAATAAGAATGTAGTTATCATAGATACTGCAGGTCGTCTTGCTATTGATGAGCAGATGATGAATGAGATTGCAGCAGTCAAAGCTAAAGTTAATCCACATGAAACCTTGTTTGTCGTTGACTCAATGACAGGTCAGGATGCTGTCAATACAGCTAAGGCATTCAACGATCGTCTCGACTTTGATGGCGTAGTGTTGACTAAGTTAGATGGTGACACACGTGGCGGTGCTGCGTTGACAATACGTTCTGTTGTTGACAAACCAATCAAATTCGTTGGTCTCGGCGAGAAAATGGATGCTCTCGACATCTTCTATCCAAAACGTATGGCAGACCGTATCCTCGGTATGGGTGACATCGTTACTCTCGTTGAAAGGGCTCAAGAACAATTCGATGCAGAAGAAGCTGCTAAACTCAAGAGAAAGCTCGCTAAGAACGAATTTAATTTTAACGACTTCCTAAAACAAATCCAGCAGATTAAACGTATGGGTAGTATAAAAGATCTCGCTGCTATGATTCCTGGAATGAATAAGATTAGCGACGAAGATATTGATGAAGATGCATTCAAGAGCATCGAAGCTATCATCGGTTCAATGACACCTGCAGAACGCGAAAACCCAAAACTCTTGAATGGCAGCCGTCGTAGAAGAATAGCAATGGGTAGCGGTACTGACATCGTTGAAGTTAACAGATTGATAAAACAATTTGAAGAGACATCGAAGATGATGAGACTGATGACAACAGGCGGTGCAAAGAAAATGATGCAGATGATGTCGCAAATGAGAAGAAGATAAACATAATAAAACTTAATATTATGGCTGATAATAAAATCATTGACGGCAAACTTATTGCCGCTACAATAAAAAAAGAAATAGCAACAGAAGTTGCTAATATGATAGATCAAGGTCAAGATGCTCCACACCTCGCAGCTGTCATTGTTGGTGAAGATGGTGCAAGTCTTACATATGTGGCTTCTAAAGAAAAAGCCTCGCGAAGTGTTGGCATGATATCTTCTGTTTATAGATTGAAAGCTACAGCTACAGAACAAGAGGTTCTTGATACTGTTAATTTCTTAAATAATGACCCAGAGGTGGATGGTTACATCGTTCAGTTGCCTTTGCCAGCTCATATCAATGAGACAAAAGTTATACAATCTATCAGCCCTAATAAAGACGTTGACGGATTTACCTTATACAATATAGGTCTTATGCAGCTCGGAGAGCCTTGTTACCTCCCTGCAACACCATACGGAATATTAGAGCTTCTCAAGCGTAGTAATGTTGAAATATCCGGAAAACATGTTGTTGTTCTAGGTAGATCAAATATCGTTGGTACTCCAGTTAGTGTGATGCTTTCAAGAAAAGGTGTTGACGCTACTGTTACAATGTGCCATACAAAAACAAAAAATATTGAAGATATCACACGTCAAGCTGATATTCTTATCGTAGCTGTTGGTCAGCCTCATTTCGTTAAAGCTGATATGGTGAAAGAAGGCGCTGTAGTTATAGACGTAGGTATCCATCGTATTGAAGATGACTCGGAAAAAGGTTATCATATCATCGGTGATGTCGATTTTGATGAAGTGTACAAAAAAGCTTCAAAAATCACTCCAGTGCCAGGTGGTGTGGGACCAATGACAATAGTTTCTTTGTTATATAATACCTTGCAAGCAGCAAAGAAAAATCGAAAATAAGTTTTGCTTAAAAATATTAGGACAATGAAGATTTTACTAGTTAAAGTCTTCATTGTTTGTATATAGACATTCACTATGTATATTTGCTTAAAAAACAAAAGGCTGCGAGTCATCGCAACCTTTGTCTACTAATAACTTTGATGATGAACTAAAAACTCTCAGTAGAAGAGTTTTTATACTTTTTGTTGATGTTTAATCAATCTTTATACATTTTGCTGATAAGCTCTTTGTACATTTCCTTAACAACACTTCTTTTAACCTTTAATGTTGGTGTTAAGATGCCGTTGGCAACGCTCCATTCGTCTGCAACGAGCTCGTAACATTTGATTTTCTCTGTGTCGCCGAAGTATTGGTTGATTTTCTTGACTTCTTCTGCATAGCGTTTCTTGACTTCGCTATTGTTAATCATCTCTTGAGGATTGGTGTATTTAATCTCGTGTTTTTGACACCAAGTCTTTAAGAATGTGAAGTCAGGAACGATAAGAGCGCCTGCGTGTTTTTGATTTTCGCCAATAACAACGATGTTTTCGATGAAGCCTGATTCTGCAAATTTACCTTCAATCACGTCAGGGTTGATGTATTTGCCTAATGAGGTCTTAAATAAATTCTTCAATCGACCAGTTATTCTTACTTGTCCGTATTCGTTGATTTCGCCAAGGTCGCCAGTGTGCATCCAACCTTCTTCGTCAATGACTTCTTTTGTCAGTTCTGGCTGTCCATAATAACCCATCATAACATTGTGTCCACGGCAGATAATTTCTTTGTTGTCGGCTATTTTAACTTCTACACCAGGAAGTGCGAAGCCAACTGTGCCGATTTCACGTCCGTGAGGTAATCTGCATGAAACAGCAATAACTGGTGAACATTCTGTCATGCCGTATCCTTCAAATATAGGCATTTTGATTGCTGAGAAAAATGCAGCGACGTTGGGTTGTATACTTGCTGCTCCAGAAACGACGATGTCGAAGTTTTCTGCACCTAATGTCTGACGGATTTTCTTGTAAACTAAAGCATCAGCAATTTTGAGTTTTTGGTTGTAGAACCAAGTTCTGTTGCATGAATCAATTTTATATCTCTCTGCTAAATTTAAAGCCCATGTGAAAATAACCTTCTTGATGCCTTTGTTGTTCTTGCCGCTTTGTTTTACTTTTGTGTAAATCTTTTCAAGAAGACGTGGAACGGCACTCATCATAGTTGGTTGAACTTCTTTCAAGTCAGAAGCTATAGTGGCAAGACTTTCTGCATAATATACTGACATTCCAAGGTATTGGTATAAGAATACCAACATTCTTTCGTATGCGTGGCATATTGGCAAGAAACTGAATGCTTTCTTTGACCATTTTGATGGGATTTGTTCTAAGTTCTTTAATTGGCTTACAATGTTATAGTGTGAAAGCATTACACCCTTAGGATTTCCTGTTGTTCCAGATGTGTAAATGATAGTGGCGCAGTCTTTTTCGTCTACGCTTTCTTCGCGTGCTTTTAATTCTTCAGGATTTTGATTCTCTTTTCCTAATTCAACTAATTGTTCGAAGGTAGGGTAGTCGCATTTTGTTGAAAGTGCATATATGGCTTCCAACTTTGGTGCATTGTCTTTAACTTGTTCAATCTTCTGTAATACACCATTGCTTTCTAATATGATTAATTTTACACCGCAGTCGTTGAGGATGTAATTATAGTCTTCTTTACTGATGGTTGGGTAAATTGGAACAGATACTGCACCGACTTGCATTATTGCCATGTCAAGCATGTTCCATTCTGGACGATTGCTGCAGATAATGCCAACTTTGTCATCTTTCTGAATTCCTAGCTTTATGAAAGCATAACTTAAGTTGTTTGTCGTTTCTACATATTCTTGAATGCTGTATTTTCTCCAGCTGCCTTTTTCTTTTGCTGCTAATGCGACATCTTGGTTAGGGTATTTCTCTACGTACAATTTCAAGATGTCAAATAGTCTTTTAACTTCCATGCTTAGTTATTTTTTTTGATAGCACAAAGTAAATAAATAAAAATATAATTATGTTATTAAAAATATAATTATGGGGTAAAATGTCACTGAAAAATCTATTTTGTGACTAATATTAAAATTATGGTCTGAAAATTTGTGGAGTTTTTGTTAGGAAGTGGTTGAAGTGTCACTTTTAGGGGTAAAAATTGGACCTTATTTTGGGTAAAAGTGACACTTTATGAGTTTTTGTTAAAATTTGACTATTTTTTCAGAATACTTGTGTTTGCTGTCATTTTCGGTAATTTGTATAATATAGATGCCTTTGGGGTCGTTTAAATCCAAACTGTCGCTTTCGTTGATGTCTTTTTCATTGAGTAAAGCTCCGTTTACATTGAATATTTTTACGTTGAGGGATGACTCGCTTTTGTTTTCAATAATTACCTTGTTGTCGCTTGGATTGCTTAGGATATTATAGCATCTGTTTCCGAAATTTTCAATGATGTTTACCGTGTCAGTCTTGAAGTTCCATTTTTCAAGATTGTTGAAAAATACCTCGTCTGATATTGTTTGTAATAACTCGGCTTTTGTACCATCAATTTGTTTGTCGTGATATATTCCTACTGAACTTTTATTCCAAAAAACAGAATAGAAAACACATGCTGCCAAATAACTTCCGTCATAAGATGGATGGCTGTTGTCGCTGCTGTGTAAAACAAGACTAGGTTCAGCAGCCAAAGCAGATTTCCAAGCTTCGCCAACGGGCGCTACGTAAGAATTTGTGGCGTAAGCGTTTTCGCAGTATGCTGCAGTTAGTGAGTCTTGCATGTGGTTGAAATCAACAAAGTTGGCGCTACAATACAATCCGTCTCCAAAGTTGACACATTGTTGCCCTCCGTAACGGCGTCCCCATGTCATATATCCTACGACTTTAGCTTTAGGGTTATATAACATAATGCTATCGTGTAAAGATTTATAAGATGGCTTTAAGGTGTTGTGCCGATAATAATCAATTACTGGAAGTTGACTTTGTTCTTGTAAGATTACATAATCCCAATTGCCTTGACGAATTTTTGACATTGATGTTTGGCTGTCAAGATGTTGGAATAAAGTACAACCTCCAGGGGTGACAGATTCGTAAGTGAAAACTTTCCCTTCGTTTATAGCAATGTCTTTGATTATCTTAGGTAAATCATTGACATAAGTGTAGCTGTTGCCTAAAAAAAGAACTCTGATTTCTTCTTGTGAAAATGAAATTTTGAATAGAAGAATTGCAATTGTAAGTAGTAAAATCTTTTTCATAATTGTTTAATTAAATGAGGCGCACTGAGATAGTACGCCTCTAATGTTTATTATTTTTTTAAGTTATTTTGCTAAAAATGGATATCCGTAATCAGTTGCAGGAACGAATGTTTCTTTGATAGAACGTGGGTTGGTCCAACGGATGAGATTCCATAAACCGCCAGCTTTGTCGTTTGTGCCAGATGCGCGTGAACCTCCAAATGGTTGACATCCAACAACTGCACCTGTAGGTTTGTCGTTGATATAATAGTTGCCAGCTGCATATTTGAGTTTTTCGTCAGCAATCTTTTGAGCTTTTAAGTCGTATGCAAAGAAAGCGCCTGTCAATGCGTATGGTGATGTGCTGTCGCATAACTCAAGTGTTTCAACAAAGTCTTTGTCATCATAAACATAGATTGTGATGATTGGTCCGAAGATTTCTTCAGTCATGGATTCATATTTTGGATTTGTTGTCAAGATAACGGTTGGTTCTACGAAGTAACCTACTGATTTATCGCAGTTTCCTCCGAATATAACTTCAGCGTCGCTGGCAGCTTTTGCTCTGTCGATGTAGCCTTTGCAGTTGTCGAAAGAGGCTTTGTCGATGACGGCATTTACGAAGTTTGTAAAGTCTGTAACATCGCCTACTTTAATTGTGCTCAACATTTCGCCTACGTATTGTTTTACGTCATTCCATAATGATGCAGGTATGTAAGCACGTGATGCTGCTGAGCATTTTTGTCCTTGGAATTCGAATGCGCCACGAACGATTGCAGTTGCTACTTCCTTCGCATTAGCAGAACTGTGAGCGAAGATGAAGTCCTTACCGCCAGTCTCGCCGACTAATCTTGGATATGATTTGTAATTGTTGATGTTAGCTCCAACGCCTTTCCATAAACCTTGGAATGTTGCTGTTGATCCAGTGAAGTGGATGCCAGCGAGATTTGGGTTGCTCAATGCAACATTTCCGATGAGTGAGCCTTTGCCTGGTAAGAAGTTGATGACACCTTCTGGCAAACCAGCTTCCATGAAAATCTGCATCATGTGGTAGTTTGAAAGCAATGCTGTTGTTGATGGTTTCCAGATAGTTGTGTTTCCCATCAAGACTGGTGTCATGTTGAGGTTTGATGCGATGGATGTGAAGTTGAAAGGTGTCACTGCCATGATGAAACCTTCTAAAGGACGATATTCAGTTCTGTTGAGTTGGTCTGGAGTTGATGATGGCTGTTCTGCATATAAGTTGCCAGCATAGTAGTTGTTGAAACGGAAGAAGTCTATTGTTTCGCAAGCGGCGTCGATTTCAGCTTGGAAGGCGTTCTTGCTTTGTCCTAACATACATGAAGCATTGATTCTTGCGCGATATTTTGTTGCAAGAAGCTGACTTACACGAGCTAAAATAGAAGCGCGTTCAACCCATGGGATGTTCTCCCATTCTTTCTTGGCTTTCAGTGCGGCTTCAATTGCCATATTGACTTCTTTCTCTGTTACTTTATGATATTTGGCGACAATGTGTTTGTGGTTGTGTGGCATAACGACTTCGCCAATGTCGCCAGTGCGAATCTCTTTACCACCTATTATAATTGGTATCTCGACAACTTCGTTAGATTGTTTCTTTAGTTCTTCTTCTAAAGCAATACGTTCTGGACTACCAGGTCTGTATTCTTTAACCGTTTCGTTGGCCGGTTTAGCAAATTGAAATAGTGCGTTGTTCATGATATTATGTTTTAATAGTTGATTTTTACAATATGTCGCTACAAATTTAATTGTTTTACTCCAAAAATAAAAGTTAAAAAATGTTAAATCTTTTACTTTAATCTCTTCACCTTATTTAAATAGTGTGTGTATTTATTCAACTCGTTATTGAAAATGCCAGTCTCATCTATTGCGTCAATGCGTACTTCTCCTGAAGCGTGTATTATCATATTGCGCGATAATAATATTCCTACATGAACTATACGATGATTTTCGTTTTCAAAAAAAGCTATATCGCCTGGCAGTGCTTCTGATAAAGTGACTTCTTCGCCGAAATCGTATTGTTGTGATGCATCTCTTGGGAGTTTGTAACCTGCAATTTTTGCGCACAGTTGAACAAAAGCAGAACAGTCGATTCCCATAACACTTTTGCCGCCCCAGCGATATGGAACATTGAGCATCCTGAAAGCAGAATCGGTGAGGACGTCAGGGTCGTAGTTTTTGCTTAAAGGAATAGTGCCTTCTGTATTTCGGAATACCTTGCTGCCAAAACTGATAATCATATTTTCATAATGCAGTACTGGAACATTGACGATATATTTGTCTTTTGAAATGTAATCTTTTAATTCATCGTCAGTTATTTCGTTATGCTGTAGTTTTCTTATCCAGCCTTCGTATGAATCATACATGCATTGTATCTTCAACCATTCTTCGTTCTCGTCAATAATATTATATATGTCGTTGAATAAAAGTTCTGAGACAAGCTCGCTTGTGTGCGACGCCTCTTTTCTCATTGGTACTACCGATAATTTACAAATTCCGTATCTCATTTTTTAATTATTATGATTGCTAAATTATGAAAAAATATTGTATCTTAGCAGAAGTTTTGTTTTAAACATGAATTTTTTATTTACTTTATAAAAGAAGTGAAAATGAGTAAAATATCTTCAATCTTATCAAAAATAGGTCATTCGTACCAGGTCATATTTAGGGTTTTGGCATTTTTGCTTGCATTGTTTTTAGTTGTATGGCAAATGCCTAGAACTATAAAGTTTAAATATGAATATCAGAAAATGCGTCCTTGGCAATATGAATCATTATATGCGCCATTCAATTTCCCGATTTATAAAACAGCAGAGCAACTTAAAATAGAAGAAGAGGCTTCGTTAAAGGATTTTTATCCAATATTTGTTTTTGATGTAAATGCAACAAAGAATAACAAAGAGGCTATGCTTCAGGATTTTAATAATCAATGGTATGGCAGTGAAAATGATAAGTTGGTAAACAAGGCTCTCCTTGAAAAGATTTATGATACGATAGAGAATAGAGGTATCATTACCAATATATCAACAATTGAGCTTAAGCCAGAGTCGATGATTGATGTCGTGAGAGATAGGGTGGTGAAGACTAAGGCATTCCGTGATTTTTATACGATGAAGACTGCTACAGAGTTCGTTTCAGATTATTTGGCCAATTTAGATTCTGATGTGGACAAATCATTGATTAATAAATTATTGTTGGCATATCTTAACCAGAATGTGGTTTATTCGGAGGATTTGACTAAGCAATCGGAGGAGCAGGCTTTAGCTTCTATTTCTCTTACTTTCGGAATGGTGCAGAAGGACGAGCTTATTATCTCAGAAGGTGAGATTATCTCAGATGAGAAATATAATATTCTTAACTCTTTGAGAAAAGAGTACGATACTATGAGTACAGATACTAGTTTCTTTAACAGAAATTTCAGTCTCTACGGACAAATCGTGATTGTGTCACTTGCGTTCTTGTTCTTGTTTATGGCAATCAGGTTGTTGCGTCCTGAAATAATGAAAGAGTCAAGGTCAATCAATATGATTTTGGTTATGATGTTATTGGTTATATTACCTTCGTTCATTATAATAAAGCATGTGCCAAATATGATATATCTTATGCCAGTGACGATTTTGTCTATGCTATTAGTGACATTCTTTGATGCCAGAATTGCGATTTTCATTCAGACATTGGCTTTGCTTATAATAAGTTTGGCGGTTCCTAATTCATATCAGTATTTCGTAATTCAATTCTTTGTTTCATTGGCATCCATCTTTGCTTTGTCGAACAAAAGCTCGCGTTCTAAATTCTTCTACACATCTGCAATAATCTTTTTGGCATATATAATAATGAGAATAGGTGTCGCCTTGATTTTCGATGCTGGATTGGAAAATGTAAGCTGGAATGACATAGGAATCTTTGCGATGAATGCTCTGTTTACGATGATGTCATTGCCATTGATATTTTTGTTTGAACGTTTGTTTGGCTTTGTTACAGATATGACGCTTCTAGAGTTAAGTAACACAAATACTCCTTTGTTAAGGAAACTTGCATCAGAAGCACCTGGGACTTTCCAGCATGTCATGCAGGTCGCTGATTTGTGCGAGGAAGCTCTTTTTGCTATAGGTGGCAATATGCTTCTGGCTCGTACAGGCGCGATGTATCATGATATAGGAAAGGTGAAAAATCCTTTATACTTTACCGAGAATCAGCATGGTAAATATAATATGCATGCTGATATGTCATACGAAGAAAGTGCTTCTATTATTATTCAACATGTTATTGACGGCATAGAGATTTGTAGAAAATTTCATGTGCCAGACCAGATTATCGATTTTGTGAGAACACACCACGGAACAAGAAGAACGGAATATTTTTATCAGATGGCACTTCGTGAAAGTGTAGACCCAACGGAAGTCAACGAACAAGATTTCCGCTATCACGGACCGATTCCGTTTACAAAAGAAACGGCAGTCTTGATGATGGCTGACTCTGTAGAAGCAGCTTCACGTAGTCTCGCTGATAAGACAGAAGAAGCTATCAATAAACTCGTTGATAATATTATCGACACTCAGATTAGAGATAATCAGTTTGATAACGCTAACTTGACGTTCCGTGATATTACTACCATCAAAAAGGTGTTTAAGAAAAAACTGATGAATATCTACCACGTGAGGATTGCTTACCCAGTTTAATTAATGCATAATGCATAATTCATAATGCATAATTGAAGGAAAAAATAATTATGAATTGTGAATTATAAATTATGAATTGAATTAGGTCCTTCGTTGAAGAGCAAATCGACAATTGATAAATTAGGGATGAAACCATGACGGTCGGCAAAGACTTGATAATAAGGTTTCATCTCTATTTTATTTGTGCCTTTCGATAATGAAATTCTGTAATCGTTTTCCTCTGCTATTCTTTCAAAGTCGGTCGTGAATGAATAATCTTTCTTCACTTTCATTATCTTTAAAATCGTTTTCAGGCAAAAGTCGTTTAGCTCGACTAAAGTGTTGAATTTCTGTTTGTATATTTTTTCGAAGTAAGGAAAGTAATAATCAAAATAGGCGGATTTTCTGTAAGCTGATTCCAAGCAACGAAGATGAACTTGTTGCCACGATTCTTTATAACTTATCTCGATATCTTTTGTCAAGGTGTGGTTGCCGTTTGTCTTTATCACGGGAATCGTCAATGTCTGAACTCCGTTTGCAGTCATGACATTAGTCCTTGTGCGGCACGATTGTTTCTGGTAGGTCTCAAATAATTCAATAGAAGCGTCTTCTGTTTTTAAAAATAAAGAGACGTATTCTATCGAAGGAAGATATGCTGTTGGAAATATGTGTGACATTAATTAATAAGGTGCTTGTTGATTATACTGATATATTCTTCTTTGCTTAAAGCTCCTACTTGCGACAAAGGCTGTCCTTCGGTAGGAAGGAAAAATACCGTCGGAATATTCTTGACTTTAAATATTAAAGGTAGTTTCTGCTCTTTGTCGACATTTACTTTATAAACAATAATCTTATCTTCGTATTGCTGAGCGATTTCTTCCATTATCGGAGCCACACGTTTGCATGGGCCACACCAATCAGCGTAGAAATCTATCATACATGGGAGCTTGCTCTTGTATGCAAAAGAATCAGGATAAGTCTCAATGTCCCATATCTTTTTAACGAAAGTCTTGTAGTCTAAGCTTTTTACCAGACTCTCTTCTTCAACAATGTTTTCTGATTTCTGAACCTGCTCGGTTTTCTTGTTCTCTTTTTTGGAATCGCCGCACGAGACAAGCATGAATAATGATAAGATTGCTATGAATGTTTTCTTCATTTTGTATAATTTCTTTATAGGTTTAAATCTCTGTAAAGATACGATTTTTTTTAATTAAAATATGATTTTGTTTTGCTTGTAAATGTTAATAATAAAATGTATCTTTGCACCATAAAATTGAGTTTCAAATTAAAATTTAATAACAATGGAGAAAAAAGATTTATTGAAAGATGTTATTAAACACATCGACATAAAAAGTTACAATTCAACAGAGTTAATTGATGCGATGCGTAATATGTCATTCACATCACGCGACACTGCACGTGCAGCTGACATCTTGATGATGATGTGTAAAGAAAAAGAATGTACAAACATTTTGACATTAGCCGGTTCAACATCAGCAGCTGGTTGTATGCAAGTTTATGTTGACATGGTTCGTAATAAAATGATTGACGTTGTTGTTGCAACAGGCGCATCAATCATCGATATGGACTTGTTTGAAGCTCTCGGTTTTAAACACTACATCGGCGAAAAAGAAAACGTCATCGCTGACACAACATTACGTGACCTCTACATCGACCGTATCTATGACACATACATCGATGAAGAAGAACTTCAAGCTTGCGACCACACTACTTTCGAAATCGCTAACATGCTCGAAGCTCGTCCTTACTCATCACGCGAATTCATCTATGAAATCGGTAAATGGTTACACGATGGCCACGCTGTTAAGAAAGACAGCTTGATTCAAACTTGCTACGAATGTGGCGTGCCTATCTTCGTTCCTGCATTCAGCGACTCATCAGCTGGTTTCGGTATTGGTAAACACCAATGGGAAAGAATGCAAAAAGGCGAAAAATACTTATCAATCGACTCAGTTAAAGACTTCGTCGAATTGACACAAATCAAGATGCAAGCTCCTGAAACAGGTTTGTTCATGGTCGGCGGCGGCGCACCTAAAAACTTCGCACAAGATACAGTCGTTTGCGCTGAAATTCTCGGCTACGAAACACCAATGCACAAATATGCAATCCAAATCACAGTTGCTGACGTTCGCGACGGCGCTTGCTCATCATCAACATTACTCGAAGCTGGCTCATGGGGTAAGGTAAGCCACCAACTCCAACAAATGGTTTACGCAGAAGGTACAACAGTTATTCCTTTGATTGCTTCTTACGTTTACCACAATGGTCCATGGCAAGAAAGAGAATATAAAAACTGGCAAAAGATTTACCAAAAATAAGTCTACAAGTCTATAAGACCACAAGACTACAAGAAGGAGTGCTACTTTATAGTGGCGCTCTTTTTTTTTAAGACGCTGAGTCACCGAGTCACCAAGTCGCTAAGTTTTTGAGTTTCTGAGTTACTAAGTTTCTGAGTCAATAAGTCAGTGTCAGAGTTCAGAGTCTAGAGTCCAGAGTCATGCGGTGCCTGAGCTTGTCGAAGGCAAAGCCTTAGTTTTAAGTTTCTAAGTTTCTGAGTTTCTGAGATTCTAAAGCAACGAAAAATAACTCCTAACTCCTAATTCCTAACTCCTAACTAAAAAAGTTCAAAGTTCAAAGTTCAAAGTTCAAAGTCTTTTCTTATCTTTGTCAAAATTAAAATCTCGTTATTATGCTAATCATTAATATAAAGGAATTAGTCGGTATCGTGGAAGACGGCAGTCTCATGAAAGCCGGTGCTGCTATGTCAGAAGTCAACCGCATTGAAAATGCATTCTTATATATAAGAGGTAAGAAGATAGCCGATTATGGCAAGATGGATTCTCCAGAATATCAGCAATATCTTCAGAAGGAAAGAAAAGTCGTCGATGCTAAAGGCGGTATTGTCATGCCGACCTTCTGCGACTCACACACTCACATCGTATATGCTAACTCTCGTGAGATGGAATTCGTGGATAAGATCAAAGGTTTGAGTTATGAAGAAATTGCCAAGAGAGGAGGCGGAATCCTCAATTCTGCCAAGGCTACTGCCAACGCTACTGAAGACGAACTCTACGAATCAGCGATGCGACGTCTAAATGAGATAATGCGTATGGGAACAGGCGCTGTTGAAATCAAGAGCGGCTACGGTCTCACTGTTGATAGTGAACTTAAAATGTTGCGCGTTATAAAAAGATTAAAAGAAAACACACCACTTACAATAAAAGCAAACTTCCTCGGTGCTCACGGAATCCCAATGGAATACAGAGGCCGTCAGGAAGAATATGTGGATTTAGTCATCAATGAGATGATGCCTTTGGTAGCTGCAGAAGAACTTGCAGACTTTGTCGATGTTTTCTGCGACAAAGGTTTCTTCACCGTTGAAGACACAGAACGCGTGTTGATGGCTGGTATCAAATACGGCATGCGTCCTAAGATTCATGCCAATGAGATGGCAATCTCTGGCGGCGTTCAGGTTGGCGTGAAATACGGAGCAATCTCTGTTGACCATCTAGAACAAATGGGAATGGAGGAGATTGAAGCACTTAAAGGTTCAGAGACTATGCCAACGGTATTGCCAGGCTGCGCTTTCTTCTTGAATCTCCCATTGTCACCAGTGCGCGATATGATTAACGCTGGACTTCCAGTAGCTATGGCATCAGACTTCAACCCAGGAACATCGCCATCGGGTAATATGCAGTTTATCATGTCAGCTGCATGTATCAGATATAAGATGACACCAGAAGAAGCATTCAATGCAACAACATTGAATACGGCATATGCGATGGACGTAAGCCACGAACTCGGTTCAATTACTAAAGGAAAACTCGCCAATGTGATAATCACGCAACCAATGAACGGCCTCGAATTCATGCCATATTATTATGGAGCGAATAAAGTTGAGAAAGTCGTTATTCAAGGAAAGGTGTACTAGTTAGGAGTTAGGGGAAACTCAGAATTTTAGAAGCTCAAAATCTCAGAATTTTTTTTTGAGATTTTGAGCTTTTTATTTTTGAATTTTAAGCGAAAAAATAATTCTTCATTCCTAATTTTTTATATCTTTGCACCCGAAAAATAGGGCGGTGGTTCTGCTCTGATTTTCTTTATGTTTTGAAGATAAAGAATTATAAAAAAATATACAAATGAAACAAATTATCGAATGTGTTCCTAATATCAGCGAAGGTCGCGATATGAACATCATCAATCAAGTTACAGCAGAGATTGAGAAGGTTGAGGGCGTTAAGTTATTAGACGTCGATCCAGGAGCAACAACAAACAGAACTGTTATCACTTTTGTAGGTGAACCAAAGAACGTTTGTGAAGCAGCATTCCGCGTTGTTAAAAAAGCAGCCGAACTCATCGATATGCGTAACCACCATGGTGACCACCCACGTTTTGGTGCTACTGACGTTTGTCCTTTAGTTCCAGTCGCAGGTATCACAATGGAAGAAGTAGTTGAATATGCACGTCAACTCGGTGAAAGAATCGGTAATGAATTGGAAATCCCAGTATTCTGCTACGAAAACGCAGCTTTCTCTCCAGAAAGACGTAACCTCGCAGTATGCCGTGCTGGTGAATACGAAGCATTAGCAGAAAGATTCGCATCAGGTTGCACAGCAGACTTCGGTCCTAAAGTTTTCAACGAAAGAGTCGCTACAACAGGCGCAACAGCTGTCGGTGCTCGCGACTTCTTAATCGCTATCAACTACAACTTAAACACAACATCTACACGTCGCGCTAATGCTATCGCTTTCGACGTTAGAGAAAAAGGCCGTCCAATGAGACAAGGTCCTAAAGTGACAGACAAACCTGTCAAGGACGAAAACGGCAACCCAGTCATGATTCCAGGTACATTGCCAGGAACAAAAGCTATCGGCTGGTTCATCGAAGAATACGGTATCGCTCAGGTATCAATGAACATCACCAACATCGCTAAGACTCCAGTTCACGTTTGCTTCGAAGAAGTATGCGCTAAGGCAGCTGCTCGTGGCGTCCGCGTGACAGGTTGCGAAATCGTTGGTCTCGTTCCTAAGAGCGTTCTCCTCGATGCAGGTCGTTTCTATCTCGCTAAACAAGAACGTTCATTAGGCGTTAGCGAAGATGAAATCATGAAGATAGCTATCAAATCAATGGGTCTCGACGATTTGAAACCTTTCAATCCTAAGGAAAAAGTTATCGAGTTCTTGATTGAAGATAACTCACAAAAGAAATTAGTTGACATGACATGTGCAGCTTTCGCTGACGAAACAGCAAGCGAAAGTCCAGCTCCAGGCGGTGGTTCTATCTCAGCTTATATGGGAGCTCTCGGCGCATCATTGGCAACAATGGTGGCAAACTTGTCATCACACAAACCAGGTTGGGACGACAGATGGGAATTCTTCTCACAATGGGCAGAAAAAGGTCAAGCTATCAAGAATCAACTTATTGCTTTAGTTGACGAAGATACAAACGCATTCAACAAGATTATGGATGCACTCGGTTTGCCTAAGAAGACTGAAGAAGAAAAAGAAATCCGCAAGCAAGCTATCGAAGACGCTTCAAAATACGCTATCGAAGTTCCATTCAAGACTATGGAAGTTGCATTTTCAGCATTCGAAGTAGTTGAAGCAATGGTTAACGATGGTAACCCAGCATCAGTATCAGACGCAGGCGTTGGCGCAATGTGCTGTAGAAGTGCTGTCATGGGAGCATTCTTGAACGTTAAAATCAATGCTGCTGGCATCAAAGACAGAGAGTTTGCAGAAAAAATGGTTAAAGCTGGTGCTGAAATTGAAGCAAAAGCAATACAAAAAGAAGCTGAGCTCTTGGTTAGAGTTAACGAAATTATCAACAAATAATAAGTAAATAATTGAAAATCAGCCGTGATGGCTGTTGAATAATAAAAATAAAAATTTGGATAAAAAGTATTGGCATTTATCAAATAAATGTGTATTTTTGCAATCCAAATTCTGAAAGGAGATAAAAATGGCAAAGAAGACTAAAGACGCACGCGTACAAGTAATTTTGGAATGTACAGAGCACAAAGCAAG
>JBGVQR010000069.1:0-22427 GCA_045127605.1 Candidatus Limimorpha sp.
TTGAAAACCCTCCGCCTTCATTACCTTTCATTTCCTTGCACTTTTACATTGGCGAGGCTTTCATTAAAAGTCCTCATAAGTCATTGAACACCAGTGCTGCCATCATTATTTTCCCTCATTCGTTAGATTTTTCCAGAGATAATGTGTTTTTTTAAAAAAGTCAACAGTCAACGGACAACAGTCAACAGTTTTTTTTAACCACTCCCAACTCCTAACTCCTAATTCCTAATCCCTAATTGAATCAATAGGGAATCTATAGAAAACCATTTCGTAGCTTGTCGTATCGACTTCTCTTTCTTCCACGTAGAATCCTATTGTCTTGTCTGGCAAAATGCACAATGAAGAATATGCTGAGAATCGTGGCACCATAACCTTGCCTTCGTTCCATGTCTTGCCTTCGTCTTCTGAAATATATATCGCCACGTCGCGGCGTGAATTGCCAGTAGGGAGGCTGTGTAATAATGTGTTTTCGTCGTATCTTATGATGTCGCCGTTGCATGCAGGACCAACGAGGTCGTCCCATACGTAATGTGTCTCGTTCCATGTCATACCGCCGTCGTGTGAGATGTTGTACCATCTCTTTCCTGAGGTTCTGATGCTCATCAGGATGTCGCCGTTGTTGAGTTCGACGACTTTGGCTTCGTCACCGCCTACAGAAGCACGTTCCGACACCTGCCATGTCTCTCCGTTGTCATCGGAATATATCACATAGTTGTTAGCAGAAAATGCTGATGTCTCTCTTACGCAAGCCACGAACATAATTCTGCCTTTGCTGGTGAGGAGTCCGTTGCCTGAGGCACAGAACGAGGCGCGCCATTTTCTTCTGATGCTATCCTGACATTCATAACCGAAGATGAAATGTGTGATGTCTTCGGGTTCTGTCCATGTGCGTCCGTTGTCGTAACTCATTGACTTGTATGTTCTGTTAGGATTGTTGGCTGTAGATTGCCAGAATCCTTGCCCTCCGACGAAAATTGCGATGAGGCCGTTGTCATCGTTGGTGTGAGCTACTGCACAGTCGCCATAGCCTTCCATATATCCGAAGCCTTTCGCTATGGTGTAAGGCTCGCTCCATGTCACTCCGCCGTCGGTGCTGTAGTTGCAGATGACGTCGATGTCTTCTGGCAGGTCAGTTTCGTTTTCCTTGCGTTTGTCGGTAAAGATGACGAGGCTGCCGTCTTTCGCAGTTATCAACGTAGGGATGCGGTAATATTTCGAATCATAATCGCCAGGACGATAGACAACGGTACGAGTGTAACCATCGAAGCTGTCTTTCTTCTCACAAGAAGATAAAAATGAGATGAGAACCAATAAAGGTAGTATGATTTTTTTTAATTCATAATTCATAATTCATAATTCATAATTCATAATTCATAATTCATAATTCATAATTTAGTTTAGAGTTCAAAGTTCAAAGCTCAAAGTTCAACAGCCAATAGCCAACAGCCTTAGTTCATTCTTTATTCTCAATAATGTATATCACTTCGTTGTCGCGTTTCATCATATAGTTTTCGCGAGCTATACGTTCCATGAGAGCTGAGTCTTTGTGAAGATTGTCGAGTACTTCTTGTTGACTTTTTATTTCGTTTTCATAGTACTCGACTTGTTCTTTGGCTTTGTTAAGCTTCTTTAAATTCTTTGCTTGAAAGAATAAATTGTATTGGTCTATGAAAATTATTATCACAGCAAATACCAATGTTGCAATGATATACTTGTTTTTAAATTTCTTTAATATAGCTTTCCAATTCATGATATTATTTTTTGCAAAAATAGAAAAAAAGCGACATATCTACAAGGCTACAAGACAACAAGTGTCTGTTTCATAAATATTTTTTATGGCGATAATTTTTTGTGGCGTCATTCAAAAGTTTTTTTAAATTCGCAAGATTATTAAGTCGTCGTATATAAAAGTAATTATAATGAAATCATCATTGTCGAATATTAAAAAGCTGCTTGTTTCTTTATTTTTTGTAGCTGTAATAACTATTGTTTATGCACTCGTTTTTACTCTTTCAGAGTTTGCCGATTCGCCATATTCCTCTATGAAAGATTTCTTGGAGTTGGCGTTTCAGTGGACGGCGATAGCGGTTGGGACATTTGGCTTGCTTTATTTGCTTTCGATAAATAAGTATGTCTTTGCGGTGACGTTTCCGCTGCTTGTGGTGTTCAGCACTGTTCTGGCATATTATAGATACACCGTCAACGCGACATTTACGCCAATGACGATAGAACTTGCGCTAATCAACGATTTGAGGACTAATATGCAGGTGGTGAGCTTGCAGCTGGTAGGTCTGATGTTTAGCACTCTTGCTATGTCGATGGTGATTGTATGGATAAGATGGAAAAAGGTGACATTTACACGTCCGTTCATACATCTTATTGTCGCTGTGGGTATAATATTTATGACTAACTCCTTGATTCCACAGCTCAAACGTCCTCTCACTCAACGCATGCCATATTCAATATACTATACTTTCAAGACATATTTTGAAATTAGGGAAGTCGCTGAAGAATATCGACGCACATTTATTTCTGAGTCAGTTGCTAACAGCGATTCGCTTGTCGTGGTGTTTGTTGTCGGTGAGTCGTTGCGCAGCGACCATCTGCAAGTCAACGGTTATGAAAGAGAGACGACACCATATCTTGCAAAGGAATCGAATCTGGTGATGCTTGATAACATATATAGCGAGCCTTGTTTCACTCACACTAGCGTTCCGCATATTATGACGCGAGCCGACAGCCTTGATTCTCAGAAAGCATATTATGAAGAATCGTTTGTGTCGATATTCAATGATGCCGGCTTCAGGACGACATGGATAGCAAATCAGGAGAGTGTCTCTACTTACGCTTATTTCATGAATGAATGTGACACCCTGATATATGTCAATGGAAGCAAGTCCGTTTACACATTCGACAAATGGCTCGACGAAGACATATTGCCACATCTTGAAAACGAGTTACAATATGAAAACTCGAATCAGCTGCACATACTTCATTCCATAGGCTCGCATTGGTGGTATAACTCACATTATACCGATGAGTTTGAAGTTTACACTCCAGTCATCGAAAGTAGGGTGGTGTCTTCAAATACACAAGAGGAGATGATAAACTCATACGACAACACTATTTTATATACCGACTTTTTCTTAAAAAACACAATAGATCTTATCAGAGATAAAAACTCCATACTCATATTCCTTTCAGATCATGGCGAGAGTCTTGGCGAAGATGGATATTATCTTCATGGCACTGACCGTCCAGAGCTGCATCATCCAGCGGCTTTCGTGTGGTTTTCTGATAAATATGCACAGTCGTATCCAGAACTTATAGAAAACTTGAAGAAGAATAGTGAGAAAAGATATCGTAGCGACTATCTGTTCCATAGCATCATAGATGCAGCTGATATAACAACAGAATATAAGGACCCACAATTAAGTATTTTCAGATAAAATGAACCGTATTGTTTGGTTAGATTACGGCAAGGCTATTGCGATATATCTCGTAGTGCTTGCACATACAGCGATATATAAACCGGTAGAGGCATTTATATATACCTTTCACATGCCATTTTTCTTTTTCATGTCGGGCTATCTTTTTAGCTTCGACAAGTATCCTTCATATCTGCAGTTCGCCAAAAGACGTTTCAAGCAACTGATAGTTCCGTATGTTATATTAAACTTGATGACATATCTTTTGTGGTTCTTTGTCTTAAGAAAAGTAGGCGATGATGCCAATGAGACGGTGAGTGTTTTCTCTCCTTTGATGGCCGCTGCAGTTGTCAATGCCAAAGCGATGGTTCACGATGTGCCGCTATGGTTCCTGGCAGCTTTGTTCGTGGTTGAAAATCTTTATTATTTGTTATATAAAAATAGAAGGTATAATATCATCGTCACGGCGATATTGTTTGTGCTTGTCGTTATAAACGTGACATTTAATCCGGTGCGTCTTCCATTTTGCATTGACATAGCACTTGTGGCTCTGCCGTTTTATCGTCTGGGATGTGTTTTGAAAGAGAAAGGTGATAAGATTTTTAACCCTTATCTTTTTGTATTGTCAGTAGTTGTTACAGTATTGGTGTATGTCTTTAATGGTAAAGTCGCGATGCATACAAACACCTATAACAATATATTTTTGTTTGTCATAGGCGGAGCAAGCGGATGCTATTTCATGGCTTATGTATGTAAGATGATGCAAAGTTTATTTGGAGAGAGAAAAATCATACAAACCATAGCGAAGGAGACATTGTTGATATGTGCATTTCATCTTATTGTATTCGCTGTTTTGAAAGGTGTGATGCTTTATGTTTTAAAAATAGACCCTTCAATATTGACAGGAACCGTTTTTCTTAACGTGATATTCGCTCTGATAAGCATGCTGATTTGCGTGATAATATGCATAATATTAGATAAGCTCAATCTTAAAAGATTTCTAATTCCACATTCCTAATTTATAATTAAAAAAATCTGTTGTCCGTTGTCCGTTGTCCGTAGACTTTTCTTATCTTTGCAATAACTAAATTTACTATGGAAAGGACTAACTATAACACAATAGATCGTCTGCATCGTGGCGATGTCTTGAGTCGCGATGAATGGATGGTTTTACTTTCATCTTTAAACTCCGATGAGCGCGAATATCTTCGTTCCAAGGCGCAGGAAGTGGCTGTCGCTCATTATGGCAAAGGAGTTTTCGTCAGAGCTCTCCTCGAGATAAGTTCCTACTGTAAAAATAATTGTTACTACTGCGGCATCCGTGCTTCTAACAGAAATGCACAACGATATCGTCTTACTAAAGAAGAGATTATGGAATGTTGCAAAGAAGCCGATAAGTTGGGTTTTAACACATTCGTGATGCAAGGCGGTGAAGACCCAAAGCAGACTGACGAATGGGTTGTTGATGTGGTGAAGACGGTGCGAGCCGCTTATCCTGACAAGGCCATCACCTTGTCCGTAGGCGAGCGTAGCGCAGAGGTGTATGCTGCCTTCAAGGAAGCAGGTGCCAACAGATTTCTGCTACGTCATGAGACACGCAATGATGAACATTATTCGCAATTACATCCTGAGATGATGAGCTCGGCTAATAGGAGAGAGTGTCTCTTCAATTTAAAAAGACTCGGCTTTCAAACAGGCAGTGGCATGATGATAGGTTCACCAGGTCAGACCGATGAGCATCTCTATGAAGACATACGTTTCCTAGAAGAGCTGCAGCCTCAGATGATAGGCATCGGACCTTTCCTTCCAGCCACCAACACTCCTTTCGAGAAACAAAGTCCTGGTAGCGCCGACAAGACGATACTCATGCTTTCATTGTTGAGACTGCGTTTCCCTAATGTGTTGCTTCCTGCAACGACAGCACTAGCTACCTTATGCCCCAACGGAATGGAACGCGCAATATTGGCAGGTGCTAACGTGGTGATGCCAAACATCTCTCCTGTGGAACAACGTAAGAAATATTCCATATACGACAACAAGAAAAGCACTGGCGCTGAATCGGCTCAGCAGATGCAACAGCTGGAAGACAGACTTAACGCCATTGGCTATCATATCAGTTATGCCAGAGGGGACTTTAAGAATTGAAAATTGAAAATTGAAAATTGAAAACTGAAAATTTAAAATTTAAAATTAAGAGTGAATAACTAATAAAACAACATATCATGTATAATATTAAATCACAGATAGCAGAGGAATTCATCAGTGATTCCGAGATTCGCGAGACGATGGCTTATGCCCGCGAAAACAGCAATAATATTGAACTCATAAAATCTATACTTCAAAAAGCACGCGAATGCAAGGGCATCACTCACAGAGAGGCTGCTCTTCTCCTCGAATGCAACGACCAAGAAATCATCAACGAGATTTATGAAATAGCTCGTGAGATAAAACATAAATTCTATGGCAACAGAATAGTGATGTTCGCACCGCTTTATCTCTCTAACTATTGCGTCAACGGATGCGTTTACTGCCCTTATCATCTTAAAAACAAGAACATTCGTCGTAAGAAATTATCACAGGAAGAGATTCGTCAGGAAGTCATTGCTTTACAAGATATGGGACACAAACGTCTTGCACTCGAAGCTGGCGAACATCCAGTGGAGAACCCTATCGAATATATCTTGGAAAGCATCAAGACTATCTACAGCATCAAACATAAGAACGGAGCTATCCGTCGTGTCAATGTGAACATCGCCGCTACTACAGTGGAAAATTATCAGAAGTTACGCGATGCTGGCATCGGTACTTACATTCTTTTCCAAGAGACATATAACAAAGAGAATTACGAGGCATTGCATCCAACAGGACCTAAGAGCAACTATGCTTACCACACTGAAGCTATGGACCGCGCTATGCAAGGCGGCATAGACGACGTAGGTATCGGTGTCTTGTTCGGACTCGAGACTTATCGTTACGATTTCGTTGGATTGCTCATGCATGCCGAACATCTCGAAGCTACTTACGGAGTAGGACCTCATACCATCAGCGTTCCAAGATTATGTATGGCTGACGACATCGACACTGCCGACTTCAAGAACGCAGTGCCAGACGATATCTTCTACAGAATAGTAGCTATCATAAGAATCGCTGTTCCTTATACAGGTATGATTATCTCTACTCGTGAAAGTGAGAAGAGCCGCGCTCGCCTCTTAGAACTCGGTATCTCTCAGATTAGTGGAGGCTCGCGCACCAGCGTCGGCGGCTATGTGACACCAGAGACAGAAAGCGAGAACTCAGCACAGTTCGACGTTGCCGACCATCGTACCCTCGACGAGGTGGTGGGATGGCTCCTCGACCTCGACCATATCCCAAGCTTCTGCACGGCATGTTATCGCGAAGGAAGAACAGGCGACCGTTTCATGTCGCTGCTCAAGAGTGGACAAATCGCAAACTGCTGCTTGCCTAACGCCTTGATAACTTTGAAGGAATATACCAACGACTACGCTTCTCCTGAAGTAAAGGAAAAAGCAAAGGCTATGATACAACGTCTGTTGCAGACAGTGCCAAACGAAAAAGCACGTGCCACAGCAGCGAAATATTTGGATGCCATCGACAATGGCGAAAGAGACTTTAGATTCTAAAAATAAACCTCAGAATTTCAAAACCTCAGAACCTCAGATTTTTTTGAGATTCTGAGTTTCTGAGATTCTGAATTTTTATATTAAATATGCAACGTTCAAATCGTTACCACATAGGGATTTTCGGCAGACGTAATGCCGGTAAATCAACATTGTTAAATGCACTCACTGGTCAGGATGTGTCAATCGTTTCTGATGTGGCTGGAACAACTACCGACACTGTATGGAAAAATATAGAACTGCCAGGCATTGGAGCTGCTGTGATAGCCGACACCGCTGGCTTCGACGACGAAGGCGAACTCGGTAACATGCGTAATGAAAGAACAAAACGCGCTTCACAACAAGTCGATATGGCGATAATACTCGTTACTGGAAAACCTGACGATGCATCTTTCGAAATAGAATGGCGCGACTTCTTCAAGAAAGCAGAGATACCAACGATATTTGTCTTGACTAAGTGTGACTCTGACTCTGACACTGACACTGACACTGACACTGACTCTGATGCTTGGTCTCATATTTTAGGACAAGAAGTGATGTCCATTTCGGCATTGAATGGAAAAGGAATAGACATCTTGTTGGCTAAAATGGCGTCGCTTTATAGTAAAGACGACAATCTTGATGACATCACATATTCATTAGTGAAAGCCGGTGATGTAGTCGTACTTGTTATGCCGCAAGACGCATCAGCTCCAAAGGGAAGACTGATACAGCCTCAGGTAGTTACCTTGAGAAACCTTCTCGACAAGCACGCGCTGGCTTTATGTTGTGCTCCAGAAGAGCTGCCTCAGATGTTGGAAAATCTCAAGACACCGCCAGCATTGATAATAACAGACTCGCAGGTGTTTGCTCAGGTGCAACCATTAACTCCAAAGGAAACGAAACTGACTTCATTCTCAGTCTTGATGGCACGTCATAAAGGCGACATCGACACATTTAGAGAAGGTGCAGACGCATTGATGGCGTTGAAGAAAAACGGAAAAGTATTGATAGCAGAGGCTTGTTCTCACATACCACAGAACGAAGACATCGGAAGGGTGAAGCTGCCTAAAATGTTACGTAAGAAATTCGGTGAGGAACTGCAGATAGATATAGTTTCTGGTAATGACTTCCCAGACGATTTGAGTCAGTACGACCTCATCATTCATTGCGGAGCATGTATGTTTACACGCCGTCATGTCTTGTCAAGAGTGAGAAGAGCAAAGGCTCAGAACATACCGATAACAAATTATGGAATAGCAATAGCAGCCTTGACGGATATACTAAATAAGGTAACGATTTAATCTAATTATTGATATATCTTTTGATTACAGCATAGGCTTCTTTTATTCCTAACTCGCCAGCCTTACTTAAATCGCTGTTAGCAAGGTCTTTCTCTCCTAAAAATAGCAGAGTAAGACCTCTGTTATAATATGCCTCAGCTAGATTCTTTTCATATTTTATAGCAAGAGAATAGTCGTCGATGGCTTTGTGAAACTCCTGCATCTGCAGATGTATGTTGCCTAGATTGTACCAAATGAAAGGATTTGTAGACTGCTCAGAAACCAAGTCACTCAGAGTGTTTAGGGCTTGTTGGTAATCAGGTTTGACAGGGTTGTTTATATTTCTCTTTTCATTTGTCTTCTTTATGTTGATGCTTACAGGATCGTTGTAGTTCTCCTTTGCCAATATCAGTTCGGCTTTGTCTTTTTGTATTGCCGCGATGTTGATGCTGGCATAAACATTATAAATATTGTTGCTTATCAACTGATATAGATTTCTCTCTGCATGTTGGTAATTGTGTATCTCGTAATTCATCAAGGCTGACAAGAAAACCTTTAAATCATTGTCGCTGACAGATTCGATGATAGAGTCGTTGAGAAACGACTGATAATTCTCGTTATTGTTTTCTTTTTGCATATAGACGAGATACATTCCATTGAGCTGTTTGCTTTCGTTAATCTGGCTTAATGTAGCATCTACGAATTGTCGTTTGTCTTTTTTGTTTTTGCCTTTTGGGTTAAATTCACTGACAGCGACTATGAAGTTGTCGAAAGGCTTGATGTCGACAGTAGAGAACTGAGCTAGTTTTCCTCCTCTGTCGCCATTAATGAAGTCGGAGTCGAAGGCTATGATTTTGTCGTAGTCTATCGCGTTTGAATAAACGTTATATAATGAGTCAATATTTTTGCTGTCGTTGCTGATAAGTTCCATTATCTCCCTTGATTTATATCTGTCGGCTTCAGCTCCTTGGGTGTCTCCTTTTTCATATCGTACTATCGACCTGTTGACCCAGGCATCGATATAGTCTGGGAACAATTCTATGACTTTAGAAAAATCGTTTTCAGCCTCATCGAGTTCTTTCATTTTGTAATGTAAGATGCCGCGGTTAAAATAGCCGTATATATTTTTAGGGTTTATCTCTATGACTTTATTGAATAAAGCCAAAGCGATGTCGTTTTCCTCTAGTTGACCGTATATTATACCTCTGTTGAAATAAGTCAAGGCATTGCGTTCATCGAGATTATTGACACGTTCGTAGTCTTTCAATGCTGATATAGTGTCGCCCATATTGAGATATACCGTTCCTCTGTTGAAGAATATTATTGGGTTTTCGTTATCCATTTTCAAGGCGTTGTTGAAGTCTAACATCGCGTCTTGATAATGTTCACGTTCCATGTGTATGATGCCGCGTCTCACCAGAGCTTCGATGTTAAAGAAATCGTAGTAGACGGCTTTGTTGAGGTCAGCTATTGCGTCGTCGAGGCGTTCGAGATATCTTTTTGCGATGCCTCTGTTTATGTAGGCATTGGCATTATTCGGGTTGATGATTATTGCGGTGTCGAAGCTGGATATGGCGTTTTCAAACTCGTTGAGATGCATTTTTGTTGAGCCCATGGCTATATGCAGTTCTGCATCAAAAGGGTCTAAGGCTATTGCTTTGGAATAGTCTTTTTTTGCATCGGCGTAGTTGCCTAGTCTGTCGTTGGCGACGCCTCTATAATGATAAGCTCTGACGTATAATGGATGTAGTTCTAATGTCTTAGTGAAATCGTTGACGGCACCTATGTAATCGTTGAGGCTGTATTTAGCGATGCCTCTAAGAAAATAGCCTTCGAAATCTTTAGGTTTTGCAATGATGGCTTTGTTGAAGTTATACATCGCATCGGAATAGTTTTCTTCCGACAAATCGATGCGACCCATCAAGATGAAGTGCTTGTGGTTTAGTTGAGAAAAAGAGTCAAGTCCGCAAAGAAGAAATACAAATAATATCAGATTACGTAGATGATTCATTGGAAATTATTTTTGTTTAGAATATGTAACAAATAATTCCATGATTTTCTCGTTGTATGACTTGGAGATTGGTATTTCTTTAACGTTAGGAACATCGAATTCGAAGCTGATATCGCTATTGTCTTTTTTCAAAGAAGCCACATGTTCCAAGTTTATCATATAAGATCTGTGGCAACGTTGGATAGGGGTGTCGATGAGTTCGTTTGCCAATCTTTTCAATGAGCTTCTCAAGACGAAATCAGATATCTTATCGTTGTTGAGGTATTTTATTATACAATAGTTGTCTGATGATTCGATGAATACGACCTTGTCTGATGTTATTGAGAATCGGACTTCATCTTTTTCATCTTTGAATTGTATTACGTTATTCTCTTTATTTTCTTCGGTGTTTTCAGCCAGTTTTTTTATAAGATGTTCATTATAAAGATATAGGAAGGAGATGACATAAGGGATGAGCAACATCCATGTTGTATTGGCAACAGCCTTTCTGAAAATTTCGAAGGTGGCTTCCCAGTAAACGAGACCTGGGTTTTGTTGTATGTAATTGTCGATGAATCCGACTTTATGAGCGATGAATATATAGAAAGCAGCGAGTATTGTGATTTCGCCCAAAATCCAGATGAGATATTCTAGATATCCTATAGAGATTTTTTTTACGAAGAAATGCATTATGATACGGCTGATAGAGATGAGTGTCAGGCCTATGAGTACCATAAGGGAAGAGTAGAGAAAGTAGTTGAAAGTATTGATTCCTGGTATCCAGTCTTCAGAGTTGAAGGGGCGGAATATGTTAATGAATATTAAGGAATATACTGTTGTGAAGAATATGAGTTTTCTGATGTTCTCTGTAGTTACCAGAAAAGAAGGCAAATCTTTATTGCCGAAACGTAATGTATATTTCTTTTTATCTTGCTGTGTCATGTCTGCAAATTTACGTTTTTTTCAAATACTAATAAGTTTGATTATTGATTTTTTGAAATAAAAAAAGAGCTGTTGAAAACAGCTCTTCATTATATAGTATTTGAATATTACTATTGCAATTTGAAGATGATAGGCACTGTGAAAGAACAGCGAACTGCGCTACCACGTTGTTTACCAGGTTTCCAGTTTGGCATGCTTTGAACAACGCGAAGAGCTTCTTCGTCACAACCGCCGCCGATGCCACGCATCACTGTTACGTTAGTGATTGAACCGTCTGGTTCGACAACGAAGTTAACGAAAACACGGCCTTGGATGTCGCTTTCGCGAGCCATCATAGGATATTTGATATTTTTTTGGATGAATTCCATCATCTTAGCAGCGCCGCCTGGGAACTCAGGCATTTCTTCTACTACTTTGAAGATTTCTGCTTCAACGATTTCTTCTTCTTCAATCTCTGGTGGAGTGAAATCGTATTCTTCAAGTACTTCGTCTTGAGAAACTTCAGCATCGATTTCGATTTCTTCTTCGATTTCTTCTTCGTTGTCAACGATTTCGATTTGTGTTACTTGTGGTTTTGGTGCTGGTGGCTGAGGTTTTGGTTGTTCTTGTTTTGTGATTTCAACCATTTCTTCTTCTATTACCTCAACTGTTTTTTGCAAATCGTCTACAATTTGCTTGTCGTAGCTTTTGTATTCGAATACACGCCACACGATAAATAATGTCACAACCAGACCTATCAAGGCGAATGTAAGCTTCTTGCTTTCAAGATCTGCTTTAGGTGATTTTTTAATTTCCATTTTATTATTTTTTTCTAGTTAAAACTCAAAAAGTTTATTGCGCCACAAAGTTAATAAATTTATTAAATATTATCCTCTGATTTTTTTAATTTTTTTAATTTTTTTTGAACTAACAATTGAAACAAGAACATGCCTAATGCACAGCCTATTATGTCGGCGACGAAATCATAAATGCTGCCGTATCTATTAGTAAAAAAGTATTTCTGCAGGATTTCTGTCAGTCCACTGTACATGATTGATATTAAAGCAATAATGGCGTATATTTTTTTTCTGTGAGGATAATTGATGTCGACTAACTTTTTGCGATAGCCCCATAATGTAATGAATGCTAAAAATCCAAATAATAATAGGTGAGCTATCTTGTCGGGTCCCAGCCAGTCCCAAAAACAAACGACTGTCGGGAAATATTTTCCTGGCAAGCCCATGAGCAGCATTATTATTGATGCGCAGATGAGTCCTGGGTAGAAACTTTCCGACAGTCGTTTCAATTTAATGGCAGATTATATTAGCCAATTAATTCTTTATAAGCTTCAGCGCTTAATAAACCATCGAGGTCAGCAGGGTTAGCTACTTGAACTTTGATGATCCAGCCTTCGCCGTAAGGATCGTTGTTAACTGTTTCAGGAGCGTCAGCGAGAGCTTCGTTGAACTCGATAACTGTACCAGCTACAGGTAATAATAATTCTGAAGAAGTTTTAACTGCTTCGATTGTACCGAATGTTTCGTCTGCTTCGAGTGTTTCATCAACTGTGTCGATGTCAACGAAAACGATGTCACCTAATTCGTGTTGTGCGAAATCTGTGATACCTACGTAAGCTGTTTCACCTTCTAAACGGATCCATTCGTGATCTTTTGAATACTTTAATTCTGCTGGGATGTTCATTGTTATTTTATTTTAATGATTAGATAATTACTTTTTATTGTGCCAAAAATACAATTTTTATTCTTATGATTTTTATTTCTCTCAAAAAAAATTATTGTGTCAAGCTAAACCTTAATGTTACGCCAGCGAATGTGTTCGAAGTCTTATAGGAATTAGCTATGTATGGGTCTGTTACGTCGTGTCTGAAGAATGCCTGCATGCCAAGACGTTCGCTGAAATCGTAGTCGGCGGTCAGGTAAATGTTGATTTTGTTTTGACCAGATGATATCTGACTGTAGTTTTCATCGACGCTTCTCAATGTTGTGATGTCTTTTCTGAATCCGATATCTAACTTCATTGTAAGGTCGTTGCTTGCTCTTGTTGAACTGCCGCCTGCTGAAGTGAATGTCAGTGCCAAGTCTTTGAAAGTGTAACCGCATCCTATCACGATTTCTCTACCTTCTGATTCTGTCAGCTGGTTGTTGATGAAACTGATTGTTACAGTTCTGCTCTTCTTGAAGTCTAATGATGGTGAGAAGTTGTTTTGGAATGCCAACTTGATACCAATCAAAGGAGCATATTGTTCTGAGATGACCATTTGTGCCATGTCATATTTAGGTACTCTTAAATTGGTTCCTTCGTACATCATCATTGGGTCGTTTTCAGAGTAGCTGAGGTTTGTTGCCCATGATGAGATAGAATATGTTGACTTATAAGAGTGTGTGATGTTGATTGTCTTGAAGATTTTCTTCAATGCTGGTATCTTCGACAATCCAGAGAAGTTGACCGACCAGTTTGGTAAAGCGAATTTTCTGAACATATTAAGTTCTACGTTATTAGCATCTTGTCCTGAATAAGCAGCCAAGAATGAATAGATGAGAACCTCTTGAGAGTTAGCTCCGTAACCTAAAGGATAGTAGCCATGACCTATTGAGTCATAAACCATAGGACTTCCCATCTCTAACCAATATGGATTTTCACTTGCCAAACGCATAGCGATGTCTTGTCTGTAATCGAGTAAGTTGTTGAACAGTTCATCGCCGTTTACAAATGATGTGGCTGTCATAAGATGTGAGATGCTGAAGTTACCACCGTTTGTTGGGGTGTAGACATGGAATATTCCGTTAGCGTCAGCTCTGAAATATTCTGAGAAGTTTTCTACATAACTTCTGTTACCGCTGATGTCAACCTTGATATCTTGGAAAGGTTCGAGTGTGACCTTATAGGAGTAGGTCTCGTTGAATCTTTCTGAATAAGCTTGGTTGAAAGTGGTGTCTGTAGTGAGCCAGTTGCCTTTGATAGCGTTTTCTAAGACATTGTTATTTCTGCCTATGATGAAACCGAAACCAGGAGCTCCTGTCATTGAGTTTATACCTAGATAGTCTGGTTCATGTATGTAGCCTGGCAATGAAACGCCGCTGCTTTGAGAGTATGTGAATGACACTTTCTTGACGCTTAACAAGAGTCTTACAGTGTTATCAGCTATCAGTTTAGCGTAGTTGTTCTTAGGTGTTTTCTTTGTAGTATCGGCAACAGCAGTTTCTTTGTCTGCCTGACGGTTGTTGCTTCTGCTATTGCTTCTGCTGTTACGTTTTGGTGCAGTGATTTTTTTGAAATATGGCACCTTATTATATAATTTAGTGAAATCGGCATTGCCGTTGAGTTGCAAGCTCGATTCGTTTTCGCTTAAGTTACCCATGATGCTTTGTGTCGCACGTGATGATGCGGTCCAGCGATATGTTCCGGTATAACTAGCGTTTGATGTCACCCAATCGAGGAATGGCAATTTATTAATAGGTATATTATAGTTAAGTTTCGAAGTCTGGTTAAATCTTGATATAGAACCAAGGCCAAAGATTTCGTTTCTGATTGTATCTCTGTTAGCGTTCCATTCTGCTGTCTCTCTTTCTGGCATGCCAGCAGGTTCATAGATATAAGCATTTGCAGATGCGTTATATGTGAAGTTTAACGCTTTGGTGAGGTCATATCTGAAATCGTAGGTACGGTTCCAGTCCCAGTTCTTAGCGTATGTAGGTCTGATGATGATATCTCCAGAACTCTTGTTTCTCAGTTTTTGTTCTTGATATTGTCTGAACATTTCAGTTGAGAAAGAGAAGCTCTTTGGCATATAGTAGAAGTTGAAGTCTTTGATGAGCTGCAGATATGGTTTTGATGCCCATTTAGCTTTAGCGAAAGGCTGTATGTTTTTCGCGTTGGTAGAGTAGGTGTAACCAAGACCGCCACGGTAGCTCTTGTCGATAGCATATTCTATGTCGCTGCTTCTTTGTTCTTGTTTGGTATAAGCATAAGAAGCGTTGAAGTTTTCGATATCCCAGAAGTGTGGTTTCTTCTTGCCGACGCGTGTCTTTCTTAAATTGGTGATATTGAAGTTTGTCTGTTTCACGATGTCTTTGGCTGCACTCTTGAGTGAGTCTTTGCCAGCTTGGTCTTCAATTATATCCAATGCGTTTTTGAATTTAACGTCAGGGTCGAAAGGATTGTATTCTGGTGTTACCGTTGTCTGATTATGGTCGTAGTGGATAGGTACGGTGATGCCAGTTTTTTGTGGCTTCATGAACTTACCTAAGTCGATGTCGGTTGACACATTGTAATAACCATTTGACTCCATCTTTGAGTCTGTGACTTTTGTCTCCAATGCACCATAGCCAGCAGAGTTGTAAGAACCAGATGCAGTGACTCTACCTAAGTCGGCTAAAGTGGCCTCTATGCGACCTGTAGCAGCCCAGCCTCCTTGGTTCTTCAAATCAGTGAGTCGTAACTCGTTAATCCATACGATGGCACTCTTGTCTTCGCTTACTTCGTTTACATTCAAAGGATTTCTGATACCAATCATCATACTTCTTACTTCGCTGATGGTTGGGTTACCAAGGACCTTTATCTTATTCTTTCCAGATGTCTCTGTGTATACACGATTTGACTGGACGTTATTTTTTCCAATAGATCTGTTGCGATTGTTCTTTACTTCTACGAGTTCTTCGAAGTCGATTTCTATATTGTTTTCTTCAGGCCATATCGCGAAGTCATCTGTCGATGATGTGTGCCATTCTGTGAACTTCAACGGCACTTCGTATTCGTAGTAGTTGTCTGTCAAGTCAGAACCGAAACGTAAGAATACAGTGAGGTCGCCGTCTTCCATGTTGTCGTATTCATACATCTTTTCTGCGTGTATGAACATACGTAGTTTCTGATAATATCTGAAGTCGAAACTTGTTGACTTATAAACAGCACGAGCATCGCCATCGACAAGATTTTCGACGGAGAGTTGTAAAGCTTGTTCGTTTTGACGTATTGTCGACAATGTTCCTGTATAGACTTCTTGATAAATTCCAGGAGGTATTACGTAAGGAACAGGATTACGGTTGCTGTTTTCTTCGAGGTTGACAGCTGACTGTTCGAATAATGTGTGGTTTGTTTGGTCACCTGCTACATATTCGCCTGGAGCTTGAATTGCTTGTGTATATGTACGCCACTCGCCTCTGACAAGGTCTAAAGTTGCGAAACGTATTACGATATCGCTCTTGAAGCCTTTCATGAACATTCTTATGAAACGAATAGAAGAGAATCCTTCTATATTACCGACAACCTTGTCAGGTTCTCTGATAGGGATACGGAACTGATACCACTTGATTTCCTTGTTTTCGCCATTGATGGTTGTGACAGTAGTGGTGCGGATGTCGGAGATTCTGTTTTGACCAGCTCTTAACATCTTGTTAGGGTCGAGGTCGATTTCGTATTGATAGTAGTTCTCTGATTCGCTGAGGGTGTTGTCGTTGTTGATGTCTTCTACGTCAGGACGTGTTGAGTTGTTTGTAGTGTAATTTTCTGTGTACATGGCTTCGGAAGGTGAGTTGCCTTCGTTGCCGTTGTATTGTTTGTAGCGTTCTAGTATGCTTCTGTATTTAGGGTCTGAGTCGTAGTCGGAGCCTCTGAAATAATGATAGTTATCTGAAGAAGGGTCGTTTTCGGCTTCTGCATATGCTGCTGGTGATAACTTATCTTTTAATATTTCAAGATAATTTCTGAAGAAAGATTGTTCGTCTTCATCAGAGAGACCATCGTATCCGATGTCTTGATATTGACGTGACTGAGGATTGGAATCGAAGGCATCGACTAGTGCTTGCAATGATGGGATGCGTCCCCATGAAGTGGTATCGACGTTAATTACTTGTTCTGTCGTTGGCAAACCGTTTTCGTATGATTTTCTTCCGTCGCGCAAGATGTCTTCAGAGACGTCACCCAAGTTGAAATATAACTTACCAGTGTTGCTTTGGTCTTGACCTTCGAAGAATGGGTCCATCATCCAGAACTCGATATATTCTACGTTGGTAGCGTTGAAGTCTGATGACTCGATAGCTCTCATGATACCGCCCCATCTGTCTTCAGGGTTGGAGAAGGTGCCATCATCGTTGAGGTTCTCAGTATCGTAGTTGTAAGGTCCTCTTAAGTTAGGATAATAAGCCAAGTTCAAGACAGAGACATTTGTCGATACGCCAGCTTGGATGTCTCTGTTAGGGAATATTTCAGTCTCAAGAATCTGTCTTACTCTGTGGTCAGACAGTTCATCATTTGTAACGTTTGATGGTAAGATATTGCTACGACGTTCATAGAATACAGACTGGTCGATGGTGTACCATGCTAACTTAGAACGGTTCTTGCCATAATCTAAACCCATCGTTGAATATGCCTCTGGGAATAATGTATGCTGATGTTGAGGTGTACTTGCAAGGTTCCATGTTGACCATTGGCGTAAGTCTATCGTTGACTTAGAACCTTCGAAGTCGTCGATGTATGATGTTCCTGTCTGGCCGTTTTCTTTGTTGATGCCTTGTATGAACTGTGCCACTTCACCATAGATTGAGATTCTCGACTTTTGTTTTGTTTCAATAAGTGGCAACTTGTCGATAAGGTCGGTAAGTAATTGTGAATCGGTTTGGTAGTTGAAATCAAAACCGTATATCGTATTAGACAATGGTTCGTCGTTATAATTTACTTTTGTTGTGTATGCTCTTTCTGTGAGATGTAAAATAGTTCCACCTATCAGGAAGTCTGGGTTTATCTCATGTTCCACTCTTGCTCCCATGAATGTTTTTTTCATGGTTGAAATAGCGGTGTTGTTTTCCATGGAGATATTGATGTTTGTTCCTGAATTGAGCAATGCTTCGTTCAAGATTGTCACACGACCGAGAGTGTAGTCGACGGTATAATCTACGTTTTCTACGAGAGGCACGCCGCCTGCGCTTACGTTGACGGAACCTGGCTGTACGTTAAGAGCGTTAAGGTTGATTTCGCTTCCTGAAGATGAGGTATAATGACCTTCGAGTCTGAATTTGTTTTTGTCTGTATATTGCTCGGCAGAAGCCTTGGTGAGGCTATACAAAGAGTCGAAAGCGTATTTGTCGGCGAGTGCTGGCTCGTTTTCGAATATCTTTCTGATATGACTGCCGAAAGGCTCTAGTACAGGGAAGTAGATACGGCCTGTGGCAGCGTTGATAGTACCGCCGCTGGTAGTTGCTCCGTTGATGAAGTCGAAGAGACCGTCGCCGCCTTCAATAGGGTTGCTCTGTGAATTCAAGTTATCCAGGTTCATCAGATGAAGCAATGACTGGCCTTTAGCATCGCCTTCAGCATCGGCGAAATATCCTGTTGCAACGCCATTGTTGTTGCCGAGATACAAGATGTTCATGACGAAATCTTGAGGGCTTACCTGATAAGCTCTGATGTTATATACGTTCTTCATCATAAGATCCCACATAGGCATCTTGGTGTTGATGGTAGTGCTCTTCAATAATTTTGTTACCAACAAGTTAGGGTCTGCAATGCTTTGGTCTGAGAATTCACCGACTTGATACACCTTGTCGTGACCGATGACTGTATATTGATAAGCTACAGCCAGAGTCTGGTTTGCATTCAAGTTAATGTTCAAAGTGATGAAACCGAGTTTGCTGTTAAGGACATATTCTGAAGGGCTCAACTTTCTGGCTTTTTGCAGTTTCTCGAAGTCTTTGCCTGATGTATAACCTTGAGATGTCAAATATGAAGTTACAGAATTTAATGATCTCAAAGAATTATAATCCATATTGTTGAGCAAGTTGTTCACTGTATCGTCAGGATATTGTGTGCCTATCATGCCTGATGGACGGACCATTTCATCGTTATAAATCCATTCTTCTTTACCTTCACCCAAGTCGGTGAATGCAACGATGTTACGGCTGTTTTCGTATCTTGATGTGGTGTTGGTGACCCAGACCTCAATCTTGTTGATGTTGATGTCGGATGTTACAAGAGGTAGGTTTTCCAATACTCTCTCATAGTTTTCTCTGAAGTACTGGCTGAGGAAGAAGTGTCTGTTTTCTTCGTAGTCGATACATTCTATTTCGTATTCGTTTGTTAATGCGCCGCCGCTGACTGATATGTTCTGAGTCTCGCTTTCTTGGTAAGAGATGACGGAGGTGACGCTTGTCTTTCCGAATTGTAATTTGGTCTTGATACCGAAGAGTGACTGAGTACCTGTTATCAATGAACTTTGCAGAGGCATGCTGACGTTACCTGCTTCGATGAGTTGGATGATATCGTCTTCATCGCCTTCGTATTTCAAGGTGAATTTGTTGTCGAAGGTGAATTGAGTCTCTGTGTTGTAGTTGAGTTTGAATTCTATTTTTTCGCCTATCTTAGCGGCTGCACTCAACTGAATGCTTTCGTCAAAGTCGAAGTTTGTGGTTCTCTGTTGGCTTATTGTAAGAGAAGGGTCGTTCCTGCGTTGGTGCTTGAGTCCTAATGTAACGTCGGCAGAACCTTGAAGTTTGATGTCGATGGTGTTGCTGCCGAAAATCTTATCGAAAGCCTTGCCTCCGACGTATATTGTTGGGATGAGTTGGTTACCGTTGCCTGTTGTTCCGCTCAATGACTCGCGGCGTTCTTTCCAATATGCTTTCTCTGACTTTTTGCTATGATATTCCACATATTGTTTCTGATCCATGCTGTATGGATCTTTATACATGAAGTCACCGATTTTGCTGTAGAAAGTATATTTGCCTGTTGTTGGGTCGTATATTATTTCGCGAGTTATGTTGTCTGGTTCTTGGAAAAACAATCCCGACTTGTTGTTTTCAAAATTTGTAGGGTTGCCATCATCCTGAGGAATAGGGTAGATGAGCTGTATGCTGTCGTTGGTCTGTGCTTTTAATGATAAAGGCACTATTACGCTGAGTAATAATAAAAGCGTAAAAATATGTTTGATATTTTTAATAAAGCAGTTTCTCATAAATAACAATAACTTAAAGTAGTCTTAAAGCTTCTTTGATAAGTTGTTCCACGTTTGGATTTTCCATCTGTTTCAACAGCTTTTCCAAAATTTTCTCAATACTTGTTCTGCTGAAGCCTAAAACCATCAATGCAGATAACGCTTCTTCTTTCAATGTATTGTATCCTGAAGGTGTTTTTTCACCTTCGGTGATGTTAAGTTTTCCGACTTTGTCGTGAAGGTCAACGATGATTCTTTGAGCTGTCTTTGCGCCTATACCTTTGACGCTTTGTATCGCCTTGATGTTATTGTTTGCGATTGCGTCGATAGTTTCACTGACAGTCAGTGATGACAATATTAGTCTTGCGGTATTACATCCGACTCCTGACACTGTTATCAACTGTAAGAATAAAGAACGTTCTTCTTCGGTGTAGAAACCGTACAGGACATGAGCGTCTTCACGAATGGACAAATGTACGTGTAGCTTTACTTCTGACTGTTCTCCTATTGATGTGAATGTATTTAATGTTATATTAATTAAATAACCAATGCCATGATTGTCAATGACAACATAAGCAGGATTTTTGTCGACTATCTTGCCTGAAATAAAACTATACATACTCTTATTTTAATCTCAATTCTCGAAAAAAGAATGCTAATTAATAGCCGACAAAGATACTGTTTTTAAGCGTAAAATACAATATATTTTTACTGATTTTTTGCTTCGTTTTGATAATATTTTTACCTTTGCAAAAACTAATGTAACATAAATAATTTTAACAAAATATTGTATGAATCCATCAATAGTTATTCTTGCTGGTGGTGGTCCAGCTCCAGGTATCAATACTGTTATCAGTACAGTGGCAAAGACTTTCTTGAAAGACGGCTATCGTGTTATAGGCCTTCATGAAGGTTATAAAAATCTTTTCAAGGCAAATCCAAAGTTAGTTGAAATGGATTTCGCTTATGCAGATATGATTCAAAGAATGGGTGGCTCTGCTTTGCAAATGAGCCGTTACAAACCAAAAGATGAAGAGTTTAACACAGATTTCTTCGTTAACAATAATGTGAAGCTTTTGGTTACAATAGGTGGCGATGATACAGCTTCTACAGCAAATCGTATCTCAAAGTTCTTGGCAGCCAATAACGTAAAAATTCAAAATATCCATGTTCCAAAGACCATTGATAATGACCTTCCTCTTCCAGAAGGAACTCCAACATTCGGTTATTATTCAGCAAAAGAAGCTGGTGTGAGAATTTCTCAGACTGTTTATGAAGATGCTCGTACAAGCGGTAACTGGTTTCTTGTTTCTGCTATGGGCCGTGAAGCTGGTCACCTCGCTTTCGGTATGGGTGCTGCTTGTCACTATCCAATGATTATCATTCCAGAAATGTTCAATAAAGTTGAAGTCACTTTTGACCGTATTCTCAACCTCGTTATAAGTGCTATGCTTAAACGTAAGATATTGGGTATCGGTTATGGTGTTGCTATCATCAGTGAAGGTGTGTTCCATTTCATGACAGATGAAGAAATCGCTAACTCTGGCGTTAACTTCACATACGATGATCATGGTCATCCAGAACTCGGTAATGTAAGTAAAGCTCATATCTTCAATACATTGTTGCAAAAACGTATCACTGAGTTAGGTCTCTCTATCAAGAGCCGTCCAGTAGAAATCGGTTATGAGGTTCGTTGCGTTGATCCAGGTGCATTTGACTTGTTTTATTGCAGCATGTTGGGTTATGGTGTTAAACAATTGTTCGACGAAGGTGTATCTGGCGCTATGGTTACATCTGACAATAAAGGCGATGTTAAGCCATTGTATCTTAAAGATGTAGAAGATGAAAACGGTAAGGTGAAACCACGTCTTGTCAATATGGAAGGCGCAAAAGCTAAGCTCGTGTTCCGCGATTGCTTGCAATATATCACTCCAGCTGACTATGAAGCAGCTAAGAAGTATGTAGCAAATCCAGAAGATTACGACTTTAAGAAAATCCTTAACTGGTAAATAAACCATCCGCGAAATTGCGCTAAATATCACTAAAGTGTTTTTGTGAAAGATTAGTGTGATTTCGTGGAAAAAATAAACCATCCGCGAAATTGCGCTAAATATCACTAAAGTGTTTTCGTGAAGATTAGTGAGATTTCGTGGAAAAAATAAACCGTCCGCGAAATTGCGCTAAATATCACTAAAGTATTTTTTGTGAAGATTAGTGTGATTTCGTGGAAAAAAATAAATCATCCGC
>JBGVQR010000070.1:0-22682 GCA_045127605.1 Candidatus Limimorpha sp.
AAGCGTTGAGCATAACTTCTTCTGATACTTCTTTTGATTCGCCTTCAACCATGCAGATGTCTTTCATTGAAGCTGCAACCATAAGTTCGAGGTCAGCGTCTTTGAGTTGTTCTTCTCTTGGGTTGATGACGTATTCGCCGTTGATGTAAGCTACGCGTACTTCAGAGATTGGTCCATTGAATGGGATGTCTGATACTGCGAGAGCTGCTGATGCTGCGAGAGCTGCATATGCGTCTGGTAACACGCCTACTTCGCCAGAGATGAGAGAAATCTGGACTTGTGTCTCTGCGTGATAGTCATCTGGGAATAATGGTCTTAAGGCTCTGTCGACTAAACGTGAGATTAAGATTTCATAGTCTGATGGTTTTCCTTCGCGTTTGAAGAAGCCGCCAGGGAATTTACCTGTAGCAGCGTATTTTTCTTTATAATCTACTGAGAGAGGTAAGAAGTCGACGTCTTCTTTTGCGTCTTTTGCTGTAACGACTGTTGCTAACAACATTGTCTTGCCGCATGTTACAACTGCTGCACCGTCGGCTTGTTTTGCTAAACGACCTGTCTCTATTGTGATTGTTTCATTACCGAGTTGGATGGTTTGTTTAATTCCTTCAGGACCCATTTTTTCGTCTTTTTAGTTATTATTAATAAGTTGGCTGGTATGAAAATAAAATATACGCAAAAAAAAGGCAATCTTACATTGCCTTTTTTTTGCTATCACGCGTGATACGCTATTATTTTCTAATACCTAATTCTTTGATGATAGTACGGTATCTTTCGATATCCTTGTTCTTTAAGTAATCGAGAAGTCTTCTTCTTTTACCTACGAGACGAACTAATGAACGCATTGTAGCAACGTCTTTTTTGTTTTGCTTCATGTGTTCTGTTAAATGTTTGATTCTGAAAGTGAACAATGCAATTTGTCCTTCTGCTGAACCTGTGTCTTGTGCATTTTTACCGTATGCACTGAAAAATTCTGATTTCTTTTCTGCAGTTAAATACATATCTTTTCTTTTTACTTCTTTCTTTTCGGACTGCAAAGATACTATTTTTTTTGTTTGAAAAAACCTTTTTTTAATAAAATTTTAAAAATAATATTCTTTGCGTTTAACTTGTTGATTTATATTAAAATAGTATTAAAGATTTAGAGTTTTGAGCTGTGAGCTGCGAGCAGGTGAATTGATTTTACTAAACTTCATTACTTCATTACTTCACAACTATTAAACTCTAAACTTTCAATTTTTAGCTTTCAATTCTATAAAAATATATTTGGGACGTCATCATCGTCGATGATACTTACTTTTTCCTTATCAACTTCTTGTGTCTTTTTTGTGTTTGTATTTTCGATGTATGTTTCCTCGATGTCATTTTCTATTTCTATATTTTTCTTGAAACGAGGGAAGCTTATAACTTTCGTATATCTGTTTCTGAATTTTTCTGATTTTTCAAGTAAAGGCACTAAAACAGATGTGAAGATGATAGTGAAGAATATCACGGAGAAAACAATGTTGCTTACTCTTTCCGAACCTGCCAATTGTGATTGTGATATCATTGTGGCGAGAACTGCAGCTGCCAAACCTCTTGGTATCATCATCGACAGGAAAGCTCTGTCTTTTTTGTTGATGCCTTTAATGCCATAAGGTAATGATATCCTGACAACGTATATTCTTAATATTATTAAAAGGAATGAGATGCCAAGCCCTATTAATAGTGATATGAAACTGTCAAATTTTATTGAGATGCCTACATAAACGAAAAAGAATGTCTTCATCAAAAATACAAGCTCGCTGAACAAGGTCTTTTCTGTAGGGTTGAGCAGCGTCGGCTTTCTGTCGGAGAATTTCTTCAGCCATCTGTCGTGAATTGTTTCCATATTGGCTAATCCTATTCCGAATGCGAGAGCGGAAATGATGCCGCTATATCCTAATAATTCGTTGATGCCGTATATGATGAAAACGAACGCTGGTGTGGTGAAGATGGAGTTGTTGATGGTTCTTACTTTATCTAAAACCATTGACCAGAATATGGAGCCGATGACGCCGATGAAGGATGCTAATAAGAATGAGGAGAAAACTTGTCCGAAGATGATGCCTATTCTTATCTCGCCATATTTATACGATTCAAAAATGGCCAATGTTACGACGATACACAAAATTGCGCTGAAAGCAGATTCAAGTATTAATATGGTTTTGCTTTTCTCACCGATACTTATTTGCTTTACCAAAGGAATGGCAACTGCTGATGATGAGCCGCCTAACGCTGCTCCGAGCATGAAGCTAATTCCTGGATTCATGCCTAAAACTATCCAACCTAATAGTCCGATAGCAACGAAGGTGAAGATGAAATTCACTATTGTTAGGGTGACGGTGTCTTTGATGGAATCAGCTAATGTTTTGAATGATAATTCTGTGCCGCTTTCAAACAGAAGGATTACAAGTGTCAGCTGACCGAATACGCTTCCTATGGTGCTAAGTTTTTCAGCGTCGACGAGTTTGAATAAAGGTCCGATGATAATACCTATAAACATAAGTAATAATACGTCTGGTATTCTCTTTCTACTGAAGATTTCGGCAAACCAGTGCGCTGCAAACACTAAGGTTCCTAATGTTAAAATGAGTAAAGCTGGATCCATCGCAATTTTTTTGCAAATATAAAAAAAAGGAGGGTTCAAAAATTCGAACCCTCCTTTTTTTATTTGTATTATTCACCTTTGTAGAAAGGAAGTTTTACGATTGTTGCAGGGATGAGTTTTTCTCTCACTTTGATGAAGATTTCGTTACCGAACTTGCAGTGTGATTTTGCTACATAACCCATACCGATAGCTTTCTTTACAGATGGTCCCATTGTACCTGAAGTAACTTCGCCGATTACGTTGCCTTCTGCGTCGCAGATTTCGTAGCCGTGACGAGCGATACCTTTACCTGTTACTTCGAAAGCGCGTAATTGACGTGTGACGCCTTCTGTCTTTTGTTTTTCGTTGTATTCTCTGTCGATGAAGTCGTTGCCGTCAACGAATTTTGTAATCCATGCTAAACCAGCTTCGATTGGAGATGTTGTGTCGCAGATATCGTTGCCATATAAGCAGAATCCCATTTCAAGACGTAATGTGTCGCGTGAACCTAAACCTGCAGGTTTGATGCCGAATTCAGCGCCAGCTTCGAGAACTTTCTTGTAGATTTCAATAGCTGCATCGTTTGGCATGTAGATTTCGCAACCACCTGAACCTGTATAACCTGTTGTTGAGAAGATAACGTCTTTTACACCAGCGAATTCTAAAATCTTGAATGTGTAATATTCCATATCTTCAACAGTTGTTGCTGTGAGCTTTTGCATAGCTTTGAGTGCCAAAGGACCTTGAACAGCGAGTTGTGACCATTGGTCGCTTTCGTTGATGAATTCAACGCCGAGTTCCATGCCCATTTCTTCTGCTACTGCTGCCATCCATGCCCAGTCTTTGTCGATGTTAGCTGCGTTAGGAACCATGAAGTATTCGTCTTCAGCAACGCGGTAGACTAACATATCGTCAACGATACCGCCTTTGCCGTTTGGCAAACATGTATATTGAACTTTACCGTCTGTCAAAGCAGCAACGTCGTTTGTTGTGCAGCGTTGTACGAAAGCGAAAGCTTTAGGACCTTTAGCGCGGAATTCACCCATGTGTGATACGTCGAAAACACCAACACCTTTACGAACTGTTTCGTGTTCGATGTTAACGCCTTCAAATTGAACTGGCATGTCGAAACCTGCGAAAGGAACCATCTTAGCACCCATTTCACGGTGCATTTCGTTAAAAACGGTCTTCTTTAAATTTTCTGTATTTTCCATGATAATATAATTAATGTTAGAATTTTTTCTTGAGCGCAAAAATAATAAAATAATATTCAATAGATACGATTAAATGAGATTTATTTTTTTTGCTGCGAGCTATGAGATGTGAGCAGACTTCGTATATAAAAATTTTTATCTTTGCAAAACGAAATTTTATCGATGAAAAGATACATTTTAATCATATTATTATCCTTGTTTTCACTGGCAAAACTTAATGCAGCTTACATCCTCATTCCGATGGATGATACTCAGACGAATCATCTGAAGGCATACGGGGTGGCGTATTGGGTGTTGGAACGCGAGGTGGAGATAAGCTGGCTCCTTAATTACAAAGGCGGCAGTTATCTCATTCCGTATCACGATATGTTCGAGCGCGAGTGCAAACTGCGTAACGTGTCATTTCAGGTCATCGCTGATGTTCAAGCTGACGGTATTCTCGCAGAAATCGCAGTGCCTGATGTCAATATGGATGAGATGAAGCTCCAGAAAGTTCCGCGCCTTGCGGTATATGCACCAAAAACCATTTTGCCATGGGACGATGCAGTGACCATGGCTCTGACTTATGCCGAGATTCCATACGATATCATTTATGACGACGAGGTGATGGAAGGTGTTCTTCCTACTTACGACTGGCTTCACATGCATCACGAAGACTTCACTGGTCAGTTCGGCAAGTTCTGGGCTCGTTATCGCAATTATCCTTGGTATCAGGAAGATGTGAAGAAACAAGAAGAGACAGCGCAACGTCACGGATATAATAAGGTATCGCAACTGAAACTCGCTGTGGTGAAAAAGATTCGCGACTTTGTGGCTGGTGGCGGTTATCTTTTCTCGATGTGCTCAGCTCCAGATAGCTTCGACATAGCATTGGCTGCAGATGGCATAGATATATGTGACGTGATGTTCGACGGAGATGGAATGACTCCAGACGCTGCCAAGAAACTAAATTACGACAACTGCTTCGCATTTGCAGACTTCACAATATCAACAAATCCTCAGGAATACGAAGTGTCAAATATAGATGTGACCTTAAATCGTTCTAAGTCGGTAAAAGAAAATAACGATTATTTCTTGCTGTTCGACTTTTCTGCTAAATGGGACCCGGTTCCGACAATGCTTACTCAGTCGCATGAGAGATTGATAAAAGGATTCATGGGTCAGACGACGGCTTTCGATAAGAGATTCGTTAAGCCAAGTATAGTCGTGCTAGGTGATAATGCAGCTCTAGGCGAAGATAGATATATCCATGGTAATTTTGGCAATGGTTTCTTTACTTTCTATGGCGGACACGATCCTGAAGACTACCAGCATCTTGTAGGTGACCCTCCTACAGAATTGGATATGTATCCAAATTCGCCAGGTTATAGACTTATATTAAATAATGTATTGTTTCCAGCTGCAAAGAAAAAGAAACAGAAAACTTGATGCAATTCATAATTCATAATTCATAATTAGTGTGATTTAGAATGATTAAAATATTTATTTTTACAATCTGAAAAAATAAGAGAAAAATAATTTTAAAAATATACTAGATGAAGAAAGTTGTATTTGTTACTTTAGTTGTGTTATTGTCGTTAGGACAATTATTTGCAACACATGTCGATGTTAATACGGCAAAGTCTATTGGAGAAAAATATGTTAGAAATAACATGCAGTCGTTAAGAGGTTTTCAAAATTCAAAACATGTTTTGACGATAAGCGATGACAATGGTAATGCATGTCTTTATATCTTTAACATTGAAGATAAGGGCTATTATATTGTTTCTGCTGATGATAGAGCTAAACCTATTCTTGCATATTCAGAAGAAGGAAGCATAGATGTAGATAATATTTTACCAGCTATGGCTTATTATCTGGAACATTACAAAAATGCTATTTCTTATGCTATTGAAAATGATTTGAAAGCGGATGCAGAAATAGAAAAAGAATGGAATGCTATAAGAACTAGAGGCATTGCAGAAAGAAATGTTGGCAAGTCAGTTGAGCCATTGGTTGATTTATTGTGGCACCAGATTTATCCATATAATTATTTCTGTCCAACTGAAAAAGGCGGTCCTGGTGGTCATGCTTATGTCGGTTGTGCAGCAGACGTGATGGCTATGATTATGAAATATTGGAACTATCCAGAAAAAGGTAAAGGCTCTCATTCTTATATACCTGAAGGTTATCCTATTCAGACAGTCGATTTTTCGGAAACGACATACAAATGGAATGATATGCCAGTGCAGATTTTCAGTTTCTCTCCGCAGAAAGAGATAAATGCTATAGCTGAGCTTATGTATCACTGTGGCGTAAGTATTGACATGAAATATGGTTCTACAGCAAGTTCAGGATATTCGGAAATGGTGCCAAATGCCATGAAGAAATATTTTAGCTACACTGCTGATATGCGCCACCTTTATCGTGATCAGCATGAATTGACAGAATGGGAAAAATTATTAAGAGATAACTTAGACCAAGGATTTCCAGTGTTTTATGCAGGCACCAGTTCGATGAGTGGTGGACATGCTTTCTTATGTGATGGCTATACTGAAGATGGATATTTCCATTTTAACTGGGGCTGGTCGGGAGCATTGAATGGTAATTTCGCTATAGATGCACTCAATCCAACAGGAGCCGACTACAATGTAAATCAAAGAGCTATATTTGATGTGATTCCAGATTATGCACATAAATGCATGCCGAAATCTCCTGTTATTGAAACAGAGGTGAAATCAGTATATTCACATCAAGGTGTTGTTAAAGTCGTGGTTCCAGAAATTTCAGAATTGGAAGAGGCGTTGGAAACAATAGATAAAGTGGTTGTTTTTAGAAATAATAAGGAAGTGTTCACCAAAGAAAATGTAACACCAGGTTCTGTTGTTGTCTTTGAAGATGAGGTAGAAGAATATGGCATATACCAATATGACGCTTATGCCGTAAGTAATGGCATAGTAGGTCGTAGAGGATATGCTTCATTATTGTATGGTCCAACATGTGCTTGGGATGTTGTTGCTTCAACAACAAGCTATCAAGGCTGGAATGGCGCATCTTTGAAGTTTTTATGTGATGGTAAAGTGTTTGAAGAAATTACCGTTAATGATGCCACACCTATTAATATGTTATTGCAGGTTCCAGAAGGTGAGGTGTCAATAGAATGGACAGCGCCAAAAACTAAAATATCTTCAATGACAATAAAAATTGAGAATTCCAAAGGTGAGAAAGTGCTTGATTTCTCAGGCTCATCATCCGAATTGCAAGAAGGTGTAATGTATTCTGGTAATAACAATTGTGACAATTGTATGGCTCCAGAGAAATTGTCTGCTGAATTTGTCATTGCCGATAATCAAGAAGGAATAATGGTTTCTTGGGAGAAAGTTGGAAATCCTCAGTCTTTCAAGATTTATAGAAGCGATGATAATAAAGAATATAAGGAGATAGCTACAGTCGCATCAACGGAAAATAAATATTTTGATGCTAACAATATCAATGGTTTGTATTATTATCAAGTCACATCATACAGCGATGATTGTGAGTCTATGCCAGCTGTAACAGAAGATAAAAATTCTGACTATGTTGTGGTTGAACAAGTGTCTGTTGATGAAAATGTAATAGCAGCTATTATATATCCTAATCCAGTTTCTGAAAGATTACATGTTGCATCTGAAGGATTGACTAATATTTCTGTATATACTGTTATAGGACAAAAGAAATTAGATATAAATCTTAATGCAGATGATTATATCCTTGATGTAAGCGGTTTGGATAATGGAGTGTATATGCTTAAAGTCTCTACAAGAAAAGGCTGTTTTACACGCAGAATATGTGTTAATAAATAGGATAAAAAATATACATAACTTATAGAAAAAAATATTAAATTTGCAGACTAACAAAATTGAATATTAATAAACAAAACGCAAATGAAAAAATCATTCTTATTAGTTGCTATTTTGTTGGCTTTTAATTCACTTTTTGCCGATAATCTCAATGTTGAGCAGGCTAGAGAATTCGGACATAAATTTGTTAAAGCCAATTTTGAACAAAAAGAAAACAATGAATTAGACTTAGTCTATACTATGAATTCAGAATCAGGAGAACCATGTTTCTATGTATTTAATGTGTCAGATTATGGCTTCGTAATGGTTTCTGCAACAGACCTTGTAAGACCAATTTTGGGTTATTCAGAAAATGGAGTTTTCGAAACTGATAACGTAGCTCCAGGATTAGGTTTTATGATGGAAGATTACCAAGAATCAATTTCTTATGCAATGACTGCTACTGTTGAAGCTCCAGCTTATGTTAAATCAGAGTGGGAATCTTTAGCTAAGACAGGAAGATTGAAATCACAAGAGAGAGGTGTTAAAATCGGACCTTTATGTCCAACATCTTGGGACCAAAAATGGCCTTATAACTACTACTGCCCAGATTTGAATAGACCATTTGCATCAAATGGCAAGGCTGTTGTAGGTTGTGTTGCTACAGCAATGTCTCAAATTATGAAATATTGGGATCATCCAACACAAGGTACAGGTTCACATTCTTATAAACCAGAAATGGATGAATATGGTTATCCAGAACAATCTGCAAACTTTGGTGAGACAACATACGATTGGGCAAACATGCCATATCAGATTGACGCAAATTCTCCACAAGAACAAATTCACGCAGTTGCATTGTTAGGTTATCATTGTGGTGTTGCTGTTAATATGATGTACGATGATGATGGAACAGGTAGCGGCGCTTATTCAGCAGACGTGCCTTATGCATTGAATAGATATTTCGGTTACGCACAAAGCAGCTTTAAAGCAAGAACAGTTTCTGCAGAAATCTGGGATTCATACATTAGAGAAGCTATCGAAATGGGTCGTCCAATTTTCTATTCTGGTACATCAAAAGATGGCGGCGGTCACGCTTTCGTTTGTGATGGTATGGATGAAAATGGCTTGTTCCACTATAATTATGGCTGGTCAGGTTCAGGTGATGGTTACTTTGCTTCAACAGCTACAGACTATCCTAACGACGTAGGAGCTATCTTCGATATCATGCCAAAAGCAATATTTGAAAATACAATGGAAGCTCCAAAGAACCTCACTGTAACTCCATCAGATAATAACAGATTATCTGCAACTCTTACATGGAAAAATCCTACTTATACATTGAATGGTTCATCTTCTATCAAAAACATTGATAAAATAGTTATTGAAAGAAATGGTAAAGTTGTCCATGAATTACATGACCAAAAAGCTGGTGAAACAGCATCTTATGTTGATAACACAGTTCCTTGTTTCAGCTATTTTGAATATAAAGTTTATGCAGTTGTAGAAGGTGCTCATGGTAAAATGGCAAAATCAGAAAGTGTTGGTTTTGGCCCAACATGTAAATGGCAGTTGATACTCCAATCTTCAGCTTTCCAAGGTATGAGAGGTGCTTACGTATCAGTTGTTGACCAAGCTGGCGCTATAGCTGTTAGAAAGACTACAGAAAATTCATCATTGACAACATTCGATTTAGATATCCCTCAAGGAAATGTTAAATTCTTATGGAATCCAGCTGATGCAAATCAACCTACATATACTCTTACTTTGATACTTAAAGATTATGCAGGTAACACAGTTTATAACTACTCTGGACCATCTCAAGAAATGCCACAAGGTGTATTCTTAGACACAGTTAACAGTTGTGGCTATACAGTTCCAAATGAAAATCCATACAACTTGGTATGTGAAACAAAAGGTGATGCTGTTGTGTTGAAATGGTCTGGCATCGGTGGCGATTACTACGGATATAACGTATATCGTGATGGCGTGCTTATCGCTCTCTCACGTACAACAACATATACAGATAGAGACGTGCCTCATGGCGGTCATTGCTATACAGTAACAGCATTGTTCGATGGTGGTGATACAAAAGAATCAAATGAAGCATGTGCAGTCTTGACAGAAAATTGTAATCCTGCTACTGACTTCGTTTATGAACTTACTCCAGCTTTCAAACCTAAACTTTCATGGAAGAAACCAGCTAATGCAACAGGTCTTACTGGTTATTATATCATGAGAAAACAAGGTGACGGAGACTGGGTTAGAGTAAAGGTTTTGGCAGCAAATAAAACAGAATATACAGATAATAGTGTAAACCAATTGGATACATGGTACTTATACAAGGTTCAAGCTTACTATCAAGATATTGATTGTTTGTCAGCTCCTGCAGCTTTGAAATCAAATAAAAATGAGTACGTGCTTAAGTTCTTCTATTCTGAAACAGGTATTAATGAAGATGTAGAGCAAAATGTTGGTGTATATCCAAACCCAGCTAATGAAAAAATAACTATTGAAGCTCAAAATATTGAAAGTGTTTCTATCACTAATGTTATGGGTCAAAAAGTTTATGAAACATCAGTTAACGATGATAATATGGTTATCGATGTTAATGATTTCCCAGCTGGTATCTATATGATTCACGTTATTACTGACGAATATGAAGCAACAAAACGTGTTTCAATAGTTCACTGATAAATAACAATGTCAAACAAAAAAACCGATCATTAAAAATGGTCGGTTTTTTTATTTCCAAAGTTAGCGAACTCCTAACTCCTAACTAAATCACTTTCTCTCCCAAGTCTCGAATCTATAAGAATAGTCAACTTGTGGGTCGTCGTCGATGACTTCTAATTCTGTAAGTTCCCACTCTTCAAAGTTGACGATAGGGAAGTATGTGTCAGCTTCGAAATCTTTCTCTACTCTTGTGAGATATAATGTGTCGGCTTTGCTCAAGAATTGTTCGTAAATCATACCGCCACCCATGATGAATATCTCAGCTTCGTTTTGTACGAGTTCCATTGCCTTTGGAATTGATGTTGCCAATTCAAAGCCTTCAGGAGCAGAGTCGAGTCTGTCTGAAATGATGACGTTACGTCTGTTAGGCAATGCTTTTTGTCCTGGTAATGAGACGTAAGTGTTATGTCCCATGACTACGCATTTTCCTGATGTCACTTTCTTGAAGTGCTTGAGGTCATTAGAGATATGCCATAATAATTGGCCGTTCTTGCCGATAGCTCTGTTCTTTGCCATCGCTACCACGATTGAAATTTTTGGTTTCATATGCTTAATATTTTAATATTTCTTAAATAGACACGTCAGCCTTGATGGCATCGTGTGGGTTATAATTTTCTAATTTAAAATCTTCGTATTTGAAATCGAATATGCTCTTCACTTCAGGGTTGAGCTTCATTGTTGGAAGCTGACGAGGCTCGCGGCTGAGCTGTAACTTCACTTGCTCAATGTGATTGTTATAAATATGTACATCGCCGAAAGTATGAACGAAGTCGCCGAGACCGAGACCGCATACTTGCGCAATCATCATTGTCAATAATGAATACGATGCGATGTTGAAAGGCACGCCGAGGAAAACATCTGCGCTTCTTTGATATAACTGACAAGATAATTTGTTGTCGGCAACATAGAATTGGAAGAAAGCGTGGCAAGGAGGAAGAGCTGCTTTTCCGTCAGCGACGTTCTGTGCAAAGTCTTTAGATTTCTCGTCAGGGAGCACGCTTGGGTTCCATGCTGTCACGATGTGACGGCGGCTGTTAGGATTGTTCTTGATAGAATCAATCAAGTCTGCGATTTGGTCGATGCCTTCGTTGTTCCAGTTGCGCCATTGTGCGCCGTAGATAGGACCGAGGTCACCGTTTTCGTCAGCCCATTCGTCCCAGATGCTTACTTTGTTGTCGTGCAGATATTTTATGTTAGTGTCGCCATTAATGAGCCACAACAACTCATGGATTATCGAACGGAGATGAACTTTCTTTGTCGTCAGAAGCGGGAAACCATCTTCAAGCTTGAAACGCATCTGATAACCGAAGACACTCTTTGTTCCGGTGCCAGTTCTATCGCCTTTTTGAAAACCATTGTCGATAATATGTTGTAATAAATCTAAATATTGTTTCATTGTCTTTGCTTTTTGTCGTTAATAATATCTCTCAAGACAGAAGCCTTTGCGTAATCCTCAACTTCAATCGCTTCTTTTAAAAGATGTTCCAATTCTTTTATGTCGTATCTTTCAAAGTCAGTGTCAGTGTTAAAGTCGGTGTCAGTGTTGGTGTCAAAGTCAGAGTCTGAGTCATCCAAGTCAATATCATCCATAATGATTCCGGCTTCTTCAACGACTTGGCTGTTGGCGTATATTGGAGCGTCGAAGCGCAATGCTAATGCTACGGCGTCAGATGTGCGAGCGTCGATGATAGTTTCTTCACCGTCTTTGATGCAGTGAAGTTCAGAATAAAACAAACCTTCTTTGAATCTGTTGATTACGACTTCGGTGATATTGATGTCGAATGATTTTGCAAAAGTCTTGAATAGGTCGTGGGTGAGAGGTCTTCTGGTTTCGTGTCCTTCGATAGCTATTGCTATTGACTGAGCTTCTGCCTCGCCGATAATGATAGGAAGGCGTGTCTGCTCGCCTTTTACTTCCAACAATAAAGCATAGGCGCCGCTTTGCGACTGACTATACGTTATTCCTATTACATTCAACAAAATCTTATTCATGTTACAAAAGTACGGACAAACTTTTAAATAGGCAATATTAAAGTTTAATTTTTTGAGAAAAAGAGGGAAACTAAGGCTGTTGGCTGCTGAATTCTTCGGTCGCTGAGCTTGTCGAAGCGCCGTGCTTTGTCTTCGACAGGCTCAGGCACCGCGGAACTCTGAACCCTGAACACTGACTCAGACTTATAGACTTATAGACTCATTGACTCAGAGTCTTGGTGACTTTTTAAATCATGAATTATGCGTTATGCATTAAAAAAAGTTTTATATTAGCGACATCAAACGAAATGTAATGTCAAGCGTAGTTTTAAATAGAGTAGAAGAGAACTTAAGCAAATGTTGCTTATGTAACGCATTGACATACATTACAATTACCCCCCCCGTTGGCTGCTGAGCAAAACGCCGAAATTTAATTTACAAAAATCTTATTTAACGAAATTGTACAAAGTGTGGTTTCATGCTTTGCGATGGTGTATTGTGTAATTGACAAAAATTGAAAATTCTATTTAATAATAAATCAATACAATATATGATGAATAAAAATCAATTAACGAAAGCCATTAACAATTTGGCTATAAAAAGAACAGCATTCTATTCAGAAGCTGACTTTCAATTTTCATTAGCATGGGAATTAAAGACATTATTGTCTAATGCCAATATCTATTTAGAAAGATATGAGCCAACATTCAATTATCATGTTGATATCTGGATTGAAGAAAACGATGAATTTTTCCCAATAGAACTGAAATACAAAACTAAAGAAGATGATGTTGTTATCAATAGACAGTCAATTACATTGAAAAATCATTCTGCCATACCATTAGGAAGTTATGACTACTTGAAAGATATACACCGCATTGAAAATTTATCTCAGATTCCTGGTTTTAAAAGAGGCTTTGCGGTAATGCTTACCAATGAACCAATGTATTATGGAACAAATACAACAGCTTCTGCATACAATATGTTCAAAATTTGCGATGGTTTGACAAAACAAGCAAACGTAACCATGAACTGGGGACTTACCAACAAACAAACACCATTTCAAGCTACGAAAGGCAGAGGACCATTTGCATTAAAGAATACATATCAAATGCAATGGAATAGCTATAACAATATTTATAAATATGAATTCAAATATATAATTAATGAGATATAGTAAAAATTAACCGTTTAAAACTAAATCATTATGAAAAGACTTTTACTTTTTATTGCATTACTAATTTCGGGATTAGGATTGAATGCACAGAGTGTGGGAGATAATACTATTATTGACTACAATGGTTATTCGTTAAAATACACAATAACAAGTTTAGCGCCACCAGAATGCAAAGTTGTGAGCAATAATATAACCTCAACGGATATTGTCATTCCATCTATTGTTAAATGTGAAAACAACTATTATAGTGTTACTTCTATTGGTGATAGAGCTTTTCAAGGATGTGAATCATTAATAAGTATAGATATTCCTAGTAATGTTACTTCTATTGGTAATTATGCTTTTGAAGGTTGCTCATCATTAACAAGTGTGGAGATACCTAATAGCGTTACTTCTATTGGTGATTATACTTTTTACAATTGTTCATCATTAACAAGTGTGGAGATCCCTAATAGCGTTACTTCTATTGGTGGGTATGCTTTTTACAAATGTTCATCATTAGCAAATGTAGATATTCCTGATAGCGTTACTTCTATTGGTGATCATGCTTTTTGCAATTGTTCATCATTAGCAAATGTAGATATTCCTAATAGCGTTACTTCTATTGCTGAGTGGGCTTTTTGCAATTGTTCATCATTAACAAGTGTAGAGATACCTAATAGTGTTACTTCTATGGGAAAGTATGCTTTTTCTGGTTGTTCATCATTAGCATGTATAAAGATCCCTAATAGCGTTACTTATATTGGTAGTGGCGTTTTTTCTGGTTGCTCATCATTAACAAGTGTGGAGATCCCTAATAGCGTTGCTTATATTGGTAGTGGTGCTTTTTACAATTGTTTGTCATTAACTAATGTAAAAATTTCTAATAAGGTTACTTCTATTGGTAATAGTACTTTTTACGATTGTTCGTCATTGGTAAGTGTAGAGATACCTGATAGCGTTACTTCTATTGGTGATTATGCTTTTTACGATTGTTCGTCATTGGTAAGTGTGGAGATACCTAATAGCGTTACTTCTATTGGTACTAGTGCTTTTCACACTTGTTCGTCATTAACTAATGTAAAAATTTCTAATAAGGTTACTTCTATTGGTGATTATGCTTTTTATGGATGTCGTTCATTGACAAGTATAGAGATACCTAATAGTGTTACTTCTATTGGTGATCATGCTTTTAATGGATGTCGTTCATTGACAAGTATGGTCGTTGAAAATGGCAATAAGGTCTATGATAGTAGAAATAATTGTAATGCCATAATCGTAACAAGAACTAATGCTTTAAAATACGGTTGTCAAAGTTCGGTTATTCCCAATGGTGTTACTTCTATTGGTGGGTATGCTTTTTCCGATTGTTCGTCATTGGTAAGTATAGAGATACCTAATAGTGTTACTTCTATTGGTATGGAAGCTTTTAATGGATGTGGTTCATTGACAAGTATAGATATTCCTAATAGTGTTACTTCTATTAGTGGGTATGCTTTTGGGGGGTGCTATAGTTTAAAAACAATTTTTTGTTATGCGGAAAATGTTCCGACTACTTACGATGGGGTTTTTGCTGGATGTCCTTCCGATATGATAATTTATGTTCCCGTTAATTCTGTTAATACTTACAAAACAAAATTACCATGGAGTGATTATATAATAAAAGCAATACCAACACATTATGATATTATTGCTGTTGTTAATCCTGAAAATGCTGGTCTTATAACAGGTACAGGGTCTTATCCAATAAAAGAAACAAAAGAAGTTACTTTAACAGCAACATCAAATGAAGGTTATAAATTTGTCAATTGGACAGAAGATGGCGAAGTTGTTTCAACAGATGCTGAATATACATTCACTATTATAGGAGATAGAAATTTGGTTGCAAACTTTGAATTGTTAGATTATGAAGTGATAGCTTCTGTGAATCCGATAAATTCAGGCTCTGTTGTAGGAATAGGGAATTATAAACATGGAGAAAATGTTACATTAACAGCAGTTGCCAACGAAGGATACAAATTCGTCAACTGGATAGAAAACGGCGAAGTTGTTTCAACAGATGCTGTATATGCATTCACCATTATAGGTGACAGAATCTTGGTAGCAAACTTTGAGTTATTGACATATGAAGTTGTAGCTTCAGCTAATAATGAAAACTTTGGTACAGTCACTGGTGCTGGTACTTACAGCCATGGAGATGAAGTTACTTTAACAGCTACAGAAAATGAAGGATGTAAATTCGTTAACTGGACAGAAAACGGCGAAGTTGTTTCAACAGATGCTGTATATGCATTCACCATTACAGGTGATAGAAGCTTAGTTGCTAATTTCTCAAGAGATGACATTGCTTTAAATGTTGTAGCAACTGCAATAGACGACAATACAATCAAGATAGAATGGAATGCAGTAGAGTTGGCTGAAAGTTATAACATATATCGTGCATCATTAACGCGTAATAGTGAGTATGAGTTCATTGTAAATGTCAAGGAAACTATGTTTACAGATACGGGATTGGTTGCAAATACAATATATTTCTACTCTGTCACAGTTGTTTATCCAGACGGCAGTGAATCTGAAAAGTCAGAGGCAGCAGGAGTAACAACGAAGCCAGAATCAATAGAAGAATACGAAGTTTCATTCAACATCTATCCAAACCCTGTAAGCGATAAACTTTATATCGAAACAGAAGTTGAAATAGAAGAAGTTTCTATTTTCGATATTTATGGAAGAAGACAAGAGTTATCAGCTGTCAGCCATCAGCCATCAGCTATTGATGTCTCTGGTTTAAACAGCGGCGTTTACTTTGTGAAGGTCGTTACAAGCGAAGGTGAAACTGTTAAGAGAATTGTTAAGAAATAATTCATAATGCATAATTCATAATGCATAATTAGGGTGTTGCTCTGCTAAGGGTGACACCTTTTTTTAATTGAAAACGGAAAGTTGAAAATTGAAAATTGGCTGACAGCGGTCAGCAGTCAGCGGTTAGCAATCAGTTGAAAATTAACTTTCAGTTTTCAGCTTTCAATTTTCAATTTTAAATTGAACACAGCTTCGCACTCCACCGCCTGCCATGAAACTGTCGTCACTATGTGACTCTGAACTCCGAATTCTTCGGTCGCTGAGCTTGTCGAAGCGCCGCGCTTTGCCTTCGACAGGCTCAGGCATCTCAGAACTCAGAACTCTGAGCCCTGACACAGACTCATAGACCCATTGACTCATAGACTCGGCAACTTGGTGTCTTGGTGTCTCGGTGACTTTTAAAAAAAAGCTCAACAGCCAATAGCCAAAAGTCAAAAAAAATCCCCCGATTTCTCGGAGGATTTTTCATATAAAGATGTTAATTTAATTATTCACCTTTTTCTTGTGCTTCCATTTTCTCTTTCAATTCTGCGAAAACGTCTAAGTCACCTAAAGTAGTGCGTTCAACATTGTCGTTGATTTGTTTAACAGCGCGTTTTGTTGATTTAGCTGCTTTTTCTTTTGCTTCTGTTTCAACTTCGCGTTCAACTGCTACTTTGTCTTCCCAAATACGTGAGTGAGAAAGGATAATCTTCTTGTTTTCTTTTGAGAATTCGATAACTTTGAAGTCGATTGTTTCGTCCATCTTAGCGTTTGAACCGTCTTCTTTCTTGAGGTGACGGTTTGGACAGAAACCTTCAACGCCGTAAGGCAATGAAACTACAACGCCTTTATCACCAGAGCTGATGATAGTACCTTGTTGAATTGAACCGATTGTGAAGATGCTTTCGAATACATCCCATGGGTTTTCTTCAAGTTGTTTGTGGCCTAAGCTGAGACGGCGGTTTTCTTCATCGATGTCGAGAACAACAACGTCCATTGTGTCACCAATCTTTGTGAATTCTGCTGGGTGTTTGATTTTCTTTGACCAGCTGAGGTCAGAGATGTGGATCAAACCGTCAACACCTTCTTCTAATTCTACGAAGATACCGAAGTTAGTGAAGTTGCGAACTGTAGCTGTTTGTTTTGAACCGATAGCGTAACGTTCTTTGATGTTTGCCCATGGATCTGGGATGAGTTGTTTGATACCCAATGACATCTTGCGTTCTTCGCGGTCTAATGTCAAAACTTTAGCTTCTACTTCGTCACCGATCTTCAAGAAGTCTTGAGCTGTGCGTAAGTGTTGTGACCATGACATTTCTGAAACGTGGATTAAACCTTCTACGCCAGGAGCGATTTCGATGAATGCGCCGTAGTCAGCGATAACAACAACTTTACCTTTAACAACGTCACCAACATTGATGTTAGGATCTAAAGCGTCCCATGGATGTGGAGTGAGTTGTTTCAAGCCGAGAGCGATACGTTTTTTATTGTCGTCGAAGTCGAGGATAACAACTTTGATTTGTTCGTCGAGTTTAACGATTTCTTCTGGGTGGTTGATGCGACCCCATGAAAGGTCTGTGATGTGGATTAAACCGTCAACGCCACCTAAATCGATGAATACACCGTATGATGTGATGTTCTTAACAACGCCTTCAAGAACTTGACCTTTTTCAAGTTTACCGATGATTTCCATCTTTTGTTGTTCGATTTCATCTTCGATAAGAGCTTTGTGAGAAACAACAACGTTTTTGTATTCTTGGTTGATTTTAACAACTTTGAATTCCATGATGCTGTTTACGAATACATCGTAGTCGCGGATAGGTTTAACGTCGATTTGTGAACCTGGCAAGAATGCTTCGATGCCAAATACGTCAACGATCAAGCCACCTTTTGTACGGCTCTTAACGTAACCTTGAACGATTTCTTGTTTGTCGAATGCTTCGTTAACGCGATCCCATGATTTCAAGATGCGAGCTTTCTTGTGTGATAAAACTAATTGGCCGTTGATGCCTTCTTGGTTTTCTACGTAAACTTCGATCTTGTCACCAACTTTTAAGTTAGGATTGTGACGGAATTCTGATACTGGGATAACACCATCTGATTTGAATCCGATGTTGACAACAACTTCGCGTGAAGTTTTAGCAACAACTGTACCTTCGATAACTTCGTGGTCACCAATTTGGCTCATTGTCTTTTCGTACATAGCCTCTAATCTCATGCGTTCCTCTGACTTGTAGTTGTCGTCTTTTTTAGGATCGCAATTCCAATCGAAGTTAGCGTCTGGAGTTGGTTTTACTCTTACTTGTTTTTCTGCTTTTTCAACAACGTTTTCGTTGATGATGTTTTGATTTTCGCTCATTATAATAATGATATTAAATTGTACTTAATAACCATTCCGATAAATTATCAAGGATTGTTAAACTTATTGCTATTTTAAGTTGTTGATATATAAATGATAAATCAACTTCGGAATGAACTTAAAAACGGGTGCAAAAATAGTGAAATTATTTTAATAAAACAAGACCTTTTTAAATAAGTCGCCAAGACTCCGAGACTCCAAGACACCAAGATGAATTTGTGCTAAAAGATACTTGATGACTCGGTGACTTGGTGACTCAGAGTCTCAAAAAAATATTATCTTTGCAACACTAAAAATCTTAATATCATGTTTTTAAAATTACACACAGAAAATCCTAATCCTCGTAATGTTAAAATGATAATAGATTGTCTGGAAAACGACGGCGTTATCATTTTCCCTACTGATACAATTTATGCTATCGGCTGCAGCATCAACAGCACAAAAGCTCTCGATAGAATAGCACGTATTAAAGGTATTAAAAAAGAAAAGGCTAACTTTTCAATCATATTCCATGACCTGAGCATGTTGTCTGAGTTTACGAAACCTATTAATAATGATGTGTTCAAACTGATGAAACGTAATCTTCCAGGTCCGTTCACTTTTATCCTTGAAGCTAATAATAACGTTCCTAAAATTTTCAAGAATAACAAAAAAACTATTGGTATTCGTATTCCAGATCAGCCGATAATTACAAATATTGTCCGTGAATTAGGTTGTCCGATTATCACGACTTCTATCGTAGGTGATGACGAAATTTCTGGTTTTATGACCGATCCTGAGGATATAAATGATGCTTATTCTGATAAAGTAGACATAATTATCGATGGTGGTTATGGTGATAAAGAAGAAAGTACTGTTGTCGATTGTACAGATAATGAGATAGTTGTGTTGAGAGAAGGCAAGGGTGTTTTAGATTGAAAATTTTTTTAAAATAATTTTTGAAAAAATGTTGTGCGTATTGAAAAAATATGTACTTTTGCACTCGCAAACAAGAGGATGACTCGCTAGCTCAGTAGGTAGAGCATCACACTTTTAATGTGGGGGTCCTGAGTTCGAGCCTCAGGCGGGTCACCAAGATAAAGGGTTTCGGTTTCGAGACCCTTTTTTGTTTTTATTAGTAATGTAGTACATCACTTCATTACTACATTACTACATCACTTCAAAAACCTATAACCAGTATGAAAACATTTATAATAAAAGGTCGTGCGGTAAATTGCGAGATAAAACGTTCTCGGAGGAAGAGTGTAGCTTTATATGTCTTCCCAGATGCTCGTGTCGAGATAAGGATGCCTTTATTATATAATGTGAATGATGTTGAGCTTTTTCTTATAAAGCATTCGCGATGGCTGTTCAATCGCCTTGATGCGAAATGCGATAATGTTATTGCGGCGAAGCGTTTTGTTGATGGCGAGCTGCATTATTTTCTTGGAAAACAATATCCGATAAAGGTCAATGTGGCAACAAGGAATTCTGTCGTATTTCAGAATGAAAGTATTGTCATAACGTCGAAGTCTTTGGAACTCGTTGAATCGCTTCTCGACAGATGGTATCTAGAGCAGGCTAAACGTGTCTTTCAAGAGATTTCTATTCCTTTGGTAAGGCAGATGACGAAATATAATGTCGCGCCGAAATCGTTTTCTATAAGGAAGATGAAGACGCGATGGGGTAGTTGCTCGCGAAAAGGAAGCATAAGTCTGAACCTTCATCTCATAAAATTGCCAGAACAATGCATCAAAGAAGTGATACTACATGAGCTGTGTCACCTCGTGCATTTTAATCATTCGAAGGAGTTTTATGCGCTTATGACAGCAGAGATGCCCGACTGGAAATTGTGGAAGAAAGAGCTGAGGTTTGTTTAACTAGTTGAAAAATATGTGCTTGTGATTATGAAAAATGATTTTTAAATAATTGAAAAAATCTGTTGGAGATATAAAAAAATATTGTATCTTTGCACTCACAAAACGAGGATGACTCGCTAGCTCAGTAGGTAGAGCATCACACTTTTAATGTGGGGGTCCTGAGTTCGAGCCTCAGGCGGGTCACCAAGATAAAGGGTTTCATTTGAAACCCTTTTTTCGTTTTATACACGAAGCATATTTAGTCCGCGAATCATCACGAATCAACACGAAAGTTTAGTGTAAGATTAGTGCAGATTAGCGGATGAAAAATATCCACGAAAAGACACGAAACCACACGAAAGTTTAGTGTAAGATTAGTGCGGATTAGCGGATGAAAATGTCCGCGAATCAACACGAAACCACACGAAAGATTAGTGAAGATTAGTGTCGATTGGCGGATGAAAATGTCCACGAATCATCACGAAATCTCACAAAGGTTTAGTGTAGGATTAGTGCCGATTAGCGGATGAATAAAGTCCGCGAATTATCACGAAACCTCACGAAAGTTTAGTGTAAGATTAGTGCGGATTAGCGGATAAAAAAGAAATTCTTATAGTTAAATGACAATATCGTTTTACCACATATTAGGAATCGTGCTTTCTATCGTATTGATAGAAGTCGTTGGCATTTGGTCTTCGAGGAAGGTCAAGACTGCTGATGATTTCTCGCGAGCAGGAGGCAAGGCAGGAACCTGGGTTGTGTGCGGAACGATAATGGGAACTTTGATAGGAGGACAGTCGACAGTCGGAACGGCGCAGCTAGCCTTCACTTACGGCATCTCCGCTTGGTGGTTTACATTAGGCGCAGCTCTCGGATGTGTCGTGTTAGCAATAGGTTTCGTCATTCCATTGAGAAGAAGCGGCTGCACCACATTGCTGGAAGTCGTTTCCAAAGAATATGGAAAAAAAGCTGAGGTCTTGGGTTCGTTGTTGTGCTCGTTAGGAATGTTCGTCAGCGTTGTGGCGCAGATACTCTCTGCTTCCGCATTGCTAATGACATTATTCCCAATAAAGTTTTACCTCGCAGCGGCAATATCTTGTCAGATAATGATGATATATGTTGTCTTCGGCGGATTATGGAGCGCAGGATTAGGCGGCATAGTGAAACTCATATTGTTATGTATCTCCTCGCTCGCTGGCGGAATTATTGTCCTTTCACTGACAGACGGCTACTACGGAATAATGACGGCAATTGAGGATATGATGGCAAATGTTCATTTGGACTTGATGAATCACGTTCCTACTGTTGGTGAACGTTACAACAACCTTTTGGCACGAGGCGCTGCAAAAGACATCGGCTCTGGACTTTCTGTGATATTAGGTGTTCTCGCAACACAGAGCTACGCTCAGGGAATATGGGCGGCTAAGACGGATAGTGTTGCTCGTAAAGGCGCGATGATATCTGCGCTGTTGACTATACCTATCGGCGCGGCTTGTGTGCTAATAGGTCTTTATATGAGAGGTCATTACGTCACAGCGGAAGAAATGAATTTGATAGCAGAAGCAGGAAAATCATTGCCAGAAAACATCGGAGTCATGGCGACGACAGCGCAGGCGTTCCCGCTTTTCATCACACACTGCATGCCTGAATTCCTCGGCGGCATTGTGCTCGGAACATTGCTGATAACCGTCATAATCGGAGGCTCTGGCTTGACATTAGGTTCTTCTACAATTCTTGTACGTGATGTCTTTATGAAGATAAAACCATCATTAAATGAATCTTCCAAAAACCTTAAAGTATCTAGACTTACAATCGTTGGAATATTGTTGATGTCGGTGTTCGTAGCTGCCACATTCTCAGGCTCGTTCATCAACGACCTCGGATTCTTGTCGATGGGGCTTCGTTCCACAGCGGTCTTCGTTCCATTGACATTAGCCTTGTTTTTCCCAAAAAGATTTAAATACAAATGGATTATAACATCCATAATCGCAGGAACTGCAGCCTTGATATTGACCAAAATTCTGAATCTTCCAGTTGACGGAATTTTCGTCGGATTGGGAGTGAGCGTGCTTTGCTGCCTCTTGGGAACTAAGAACTCTGAACTCTGACACTGACCGCTGACCGCTAATTTTCAATTATGAATTATGCATTATGAATTATGAATT